>JAHDHM010000408.1 GCA_020631315.1 Acidimicrobiales bacterium | reverse complement strand
TCACGTGGGAGCGCCGCGACGAGATCGAGATCGTCGAGATGGACGATCTCTGCCGTTCGAACCTGAGCTGAACTGGCTTGATTGTGCTGTCACAGTCGGCCATACCCCAGCTCGGATCGAGCCAGCGGTAGCTTCGGGAGGTCGTCACCAACCCCTACGAGGTCAATGTGCGATCCATCACGGTGCTCATGCCCGCCTACAACGAGGCAGACAACCTTCCGGTCGTTGTCAAGGAAGCGGCCGACGTGCTCGACCAGCTCACCGATGAGTGGTCGATTCTGGTCGTCGACGACGGTTCGAACGACGGCACCCAGGGCGTCCTGCGTGACATCAAGGCGAACGTGCCACGACTGCGTTGGGTTCGCCTGCGCCGCAACTTCGGCAAGTCCGAGGCGCTTCGCGTCGGATTCGGCGAAGTCGACGCCGACCTCGTGGTGCTCATGGACGCCGACGGCCAGGACGACCCCAACGAATTGCCCAACCTCATCGCTGCGCTCGACGACGGCCACGACCTCGCCACCGGTCGCCGCTCCATCCGCAACGACCGATTCATCAAGCGCAACACGTCGAAGATCTACAACGCCGCCACCGCCCGCGTCTCCGGGGTCGACGGCAAGGACTTCAACTCCGGCTTCAAGGCGATGAAGGGTGAGGTCGCCTCGTCGCTCGAGATGTACGGCGAGCTGCATCGCTACATCCCCGTGCTGGCTGCGTGGTCGGGCTACCGGGTGACCGAGGTCGACGTCGAGCACCGTGAGCGTCACGCGGGACGATCCAAGTTCGGCCGTTCGCGCTTCTGGCGCGGTTTCCTCGACCTGGTGACCGTCAAGTTCCTGACGACCTACGACACGCGCCCGTTCCACCTGATCGGCGCGATCGGCATCCTGATCGGCTTCATCGGCGCGGTGTTGCTCGGTTGGATGGGCATCTTGCTGTTGGCCGGTGAAGGCGTGGGTACTCGCCCCGCGCTCACCATCGGTGTGCTGTGCACCGTGGTCGCGGTCCAGCTCGTGTCCGTCGGGTTGCTCGCCGAACTCTTCGTGCACCATCGACGGCGCACGGTCACGAACACGGTCGCGGAGGTGGCGTTAGCGTGTCACGACCACGATCCCAGAGGACTGGGTGCCGTCGCCCCGTCACCTCCTCCGCCTGGCCTGTATCCATGACGTCACCGACGACTGGACGCCGGGAAAGGTCCTGGAGGTCGGTGCCGGCACCGGTCACATCACGCGGGAGTTCGTCGAGCGTGGCTTCGACGTCACCGCGACCGACCTGGGCGACACGTCTCGGGCTCTGCTGCGTGAGCGCTTCGGTCCGACGGCGACCGTCGTCGACGCGTACGACGAGGTCGCCGAAGGCTCGATGGACTACCTCTTCGCCTTCGAGGTGCTCGAACACATCGCCGATGATCACGGCGTGTTGGCCGAGTGGACCACGAGGTTGCGACCCGGCGGTCGACTGCTCGTGTCGGTGCCGGCACACCAGTCCAAGTTCGGCGACGCCGACCGAGCGGTGGGTCACGTCCGCCGGTACGAACGAGATGAGCTGCTCGCGCTCGTCGAGGGGGCCGGCTACGGCGACGTCGAGCTGGCCAACTACGGGTTCCCCCTCGGCAACGTGCTGCGCCACGCCCAGACCCTCGGGCGGCGTGCCGCAGGCAAGCAGGCGGACGACGCCGTGGACGAGACCGAGCGTGTCGAGCGCACCATGGATTCCGGCGTCAAGACGGCGGCACCGTTGAACAAGGCTCGTCGGATCCTGCGACCCTCGGTCTTCGCCCCGTTCTCCGCGGTCCAGAAGCTCGCGTACGGCCGGGACTGGAGCGACGGCTATGTCCTCACCGCTCGACGCGCCTGACGAGCCGTCGAACTCCGACGACGCCGGCTCGACTCGCTCACTCGGCGGACGCCTGATCGGGCTGATTCGTCGGCCACCACGATCGGCGCGGGTCGCGGCGACGCTCGTCGGCGTGATCGGTTTCGTGGTCATCGCCTGGTGGAGCGTCGGCGAGTACCGCGACCGCGATCTCGATGCGAACCTGTGGCTGCTGGCACTCGCCGGCGCGGTCGGGACCCCACTCGCCGTGTGGCTGAACGCCTTGGAGCTCCGAGTGATCGCCCACAGGCTCGGCCAGGAGCCGACGGTGCGAGACGCGTCGATCGTCTCGCTGATCGCCTCGAGCGCCAACGTCTTGCCGTTGCCCGGGTCCGTGCTGATCAGGACGTGGTTCCTGGCACGCGGCGGTGCACCGATGGCCTCGGTGGTGCGGGCCCAGGTGGTCGCGGGGGTCACCTTCGTCTCGGTCACCATGCTCCTGGGCGGCGCGCTCTTGTCAGGCCAGCGGCTGGCGCCGGGGTTGGTGGTCGCTCTGCTCGGGCTCTGCGGCATCGGGGTCGTGGCGACGATGTCTGAGCCCGGTTACGTCCTGCGGCTGGCCGTCGTCGAGGCGGGCATGGTGGCGTCTGAGGTCGGGCGCCTGCTGGTGGTGTTCGTCGCACTCGGTCTGACCGCTGAACTCTCGGCTGTCGCTCCCATCGTCGTCGCCAACGCGACGTCAGCCGCGATCGGTGTGTTTCCCGCCGGCATCGGCATCCGAGAAGGCCTCGCGGGAGGGATCGCCTGGATCGCGGACACCGATGTCGCGCTGACGGTGGCGACCTCCACGACCGACCGGCTCGCGACGACGCTCACTTTGGGCGTCATGCTGGTGCTGCTGTCGGCCAGCGGGCTCCGTCGGCAGATGCTCGATCAGATGGATGCTGTCCCGTCGACGGCCGCACCAATCGAGGAGACGCAGTGACGAGGCTGTTGGTGCTCACGTCCACCTTCCCGGCGACGAAGGGCGACAGCACGCCTCAGTTCGTGCTCGACCTCGTCGAACGGACCGAAGGGCTCGAGCGGTGCATCGTGGTGACGCCGCGGGTGCCGAACGCCGCGGCCTCCGAGCGGATCGGCGAGGTCGAGGTGCGTCGCTTCGCCTACTTCCCGAAGCGGCTCGAAGGTGTCGCTCACGGCGCGACGTTGCCGAACGTGCGCGCCGAGCCGTGGCGGGTCGTCGAACTGCCGTTTCTGCTGTTGGCCTTCTGGTGGGCGGCACGGCGGGCAGCCAAGGAGTTGGCGCCCGACGTGGTCCATGCACACTGGGTCCTCCCGAGCGGGATGATCGCCACGGCAGCGTTGCCCTCCGACGTGCCGGTGGTCATGACCGCACACGGGGTGGATCTGCACGCGCTGCGCATCGCCCCCCTCGAGTGGTTGCGTCGGCGGTGTCTTCGCCGCGCCGATCACGTGATCGCC
>JAHDHM010000407.1 GCA_020631315.1 Acidimicrobiales bacterium | reverse complement strand
TGGGGCCTCACCGCCTTCGCCGTCTTGTGGGGACTGTTCCTGTCGACGGGCATCCTCCAGGGACGGCCATCGCGACCGTGGCTGCTCGACCTGCATCGCTACGTCGGCGGGCTCGCCGTCGTCTTCGTCGCGATCCACATGGGTGCGGTCGCGGCCGACAACTTCGTCCACTTCGGCTGGGCGGACACGTTCATCCCGATGGCCTCGGACTGGCGCCCGGGCGCAGTCGCCTGGGGCATCGTCGCCTTCTGGCTGCTCATCGCCGTCGAAGTCACGTCCCTGCTCCGACGACGAGTCGTCAGCGAACGGGTCTGGCGGACGGTCCACGCCAGCAGCTTCGTGCTGTTCGGGGCCGGCACCGTGCACACGTTCCAGGCCGGGCACGACATGGACAACCCGATCGCGTTCTGGACGGTGGTCGGCGTCAGCGTCCTCGTGCTGGCGATGAGCTGGTGGCGTGTGTTGGCAGGACGATCCACCGGTCGGCGACGCCGCGACGTCGAGGTCGCTCCGGGACGCGAGCCCGAACGCACCTACGTCTGAACGGACGCGTTTCGCGTTCTGACCGCGACGGCTGACACGCTGTCGACGTGACGGAGGCGCCGACACCCACTGCCCCAGGCACCGACCGGCGGCGGGCGCATCGGATCTTCGCCGGAATGCTGTTGGCGACGTTCCTGTCGTCGCTCGACGGCACGGCCGTGTCGACCGCGCTGCCGACGATCGCCGGCGAGCTCGGTGGACTGGACCAACTCCCCTGGGTCCTCACCGCCTACCTGCTCGGCTCGGTCGCGGCGACGCCGTTCTACGGCAAGCTGTCCGATCTCTACGGACGGCGCAACCTGACGCTGTTCGCACTCGCCGTCTTCGTCGTCACCTCCGTGATGGCCGGTGCGTCGCAGACGATGTGGCAGCTCATCGTGTCCAGAGGCCTGCAGGGCATCGGTGGCGGCGGCCTCATGGCGATGGGCTTCATCGTGATCGGCGACATCTTCTCGCCACGCGAACGAGGCCGATACATGGCCTTCTACACGATGAACTTCACCATCTCGGCGCTGATCGGCCCCGTCGTCGGCGGCGCGTTCGTGGAGGTCGCGTCGTGGCGATGGATCTTCCTGATCAACATCCCGCTCGGCGCCATCGCCGTGGCGGCGATCATGCGCAACCTGACCTATCAGCTCCCCGAACGAGCACACCGGCTCGATCTCGTCGGCGGTGTCGTGCTGGTCGTCGCGGTCACCGCGCTCATCGTCGGGCTCGCGCTCGGTGGTGACACCCTCGGCTGGATCGATCCGGTCACGCTGTCACTGCTGATCAGTTCGGTCGTGCTCGGCGTTGCGTTCGTCTGGTGGGAGCAGCGGGCACCCGAACCGATCATTCCCATGCGTCTGTTCCGGAACCCGACGTTCCGCACCATGATCATCGGCAACGTCTCGTACGGCGCTGCCGCGATGGGCGTGTTCGCCTTCTTCCCGCTGTTCTTCCAGATCTCGCTCGGAGAGTCACCGACACGAGCGGGCCTCATCCTCGCGGTGATGAGCGTCTTCGTGACGATCGGGTCGTGGGTCGCCGGGCGAGTCACGACCGGCCAGGGCCGCTACCGACGGCTGCTGCAGATCGCCGCGTCACTGACGCTGCTGTCGCTCGTCTCGTTCACGTTCCTGGACGAGACCAGCAGTGCGCTGACGGTCGTGCCGTGGCTGGCCATCGCCGGCTTCTCGATGGGGGCTGCATTTCCGACGATGACCACGGCGACGCAGAACTCGCTCGACATCCCCGACCTCGGCATCGGCACTGCGTCGATCAACTTCTTTCGGACGCTCGGCCAGACGGTCGGCATCGGCGCACTGGGCGCGCTGCTGATCGGTCGCATCAACTCCGAGCTGGCGGACGTGGTGCCCGCCGACGAGGTGGACGATCTGCTCTCGACCCCAGAGGACGTGCAGGCACTCGAGCCGGCACTGCGCGACGCGGTCGAGTCGGCCGTCGCCGTGGCCAGCAACGCCGTGTTCTGGTGTGCGGTGCCGGTGATGGCCGTGTTCGTCGTCGCGGTCATGTTCGTGCCCGAGCTCGAGCTGCGGACCACGACCGCCGTCGCGACCGACGACGGCTGAACACCGCCGCGCAAGAGCGAACGTCAGTCGACGAGTCCGTCGGAACGGACCCGCGCCTCCTCGGCATCGATGTGCTCCTGGAGCACCCGGCCGAACAGCTGCTCGGTGCGCTCGAGGCGACCGATCACGTTGGGCTGCTCGGTGTAGGCGAAGATCGCCGCGTGACGCGGCCGTGAACCGGCTGCCACCCGACTCACGGCGTGGAGCGAGTACCGGCCGCGGAAGATCTGCATGTCGCCGGGCCGCAGGTCGAGGGTGTGGACGCCCTCACGGCCACCTTCGAGCACGCGCTGGATGGCCTCGAAACCCTCGTCACCGTCCGTGCGGATGTTCGGCACGTACTCGAACAGCCCGCCCTCGTCGGCCTCCTCCACGAGCACCGTCACCGCGAACTCGTTGGTGTCGAAGTGCCAGGTGAACTGCTGACCCGGATCGAGGATGTTCGAGGTCAGCCCCGCCAACGGATCGGCGTACGGGTGCAGCTCGGAGATCTCGAGGCAGTCGGCCAGGAACCGGGCGAGCTCGGGGTGCTCGAAGACGTAGCGGGTGACCGTGTCGTCGCCCCATGAGTCGCCGGGGATGAACCCGCTCGACCGCTCGAGGAACGTGTTGATCGGGTGCCGGTCCGGGTACTCGTCGTTGTGGTGGAAGTGGAAGTACGGGTTGATGACCTGCGTGGAGAAGTGGGTCGTGTGCTTGCGGTCCCAGATCTCCTGGCCGAGTCGGGCGAGCGCCTCGGGCTTCACGAAGTCCTTGATCACCGCACAACCGACCGAACGCAGTCCCTGCCTGGCCGCATCGACCGCAGCTGTGTACTCGGGCGAGCCGGGCTGGTCGACCGGGTAGCGGTCGAGATCGATGATGTCGCCGAGCGCGATGTCGGCGACCGGCGAGTCGATGATGGTCATCTGCGTGTCCTCTCAGGCTTCCCAGTGGGGGACCCAGTCCCCGTCCAGACGGAACGACAGCTGTGCGTCGTCTTCGATGCGCTTCGCGACGTGGAGCTCGCCGACGTCGGGGCCGTAGCGCTCGGTCGCCCGGGCGAAGGTCTCCTGCGCTCGGACCGTCATCGGCAGGTCGGTGCCGACGTTCTCGGCCAGTTCGAGCGTGAGACCGAGGTCCTTCATGCACAGGTCGAGGGTGAAGCTCGGGTCGTAGTGGCCGGCGAAGATCGACGGCGCGTCGT
>JAHDHM010000406.1 GCA_020631315.1 Acidimicrobiales bacterium | reverse complement strand
GTCGGGCGAGGATTGCCCATGCCGGTCTCGATCGTGTCGTACGTGCTCGGTTCGCAGCGGCCCGGGCACTACTCGGGGCACCTCGTCGTGAGCGTGCCCGCAGCAGCGCTCGCGGTTCGTTCTGATGGGACCACGCCGCTGAACGCGTCGGCCGCGGACGGTGCGACGCACTCGTTCGTGCACATCATCGACCTGGAGGCCGGTGAGTCAGCGGAGTGGACGTTCGAGATCGATCTTCCGGACTCGATGACGGAGCTGACGCTGGAGCCCAGCGGGCGCTATCCGGCCATCGACTGGACCGTCGACGGCGTGTCGGTCCCGGACCAGCGGCGAACGATCACGCTCGCCGACGGGTAGGTCAGAACGCAGTGACCGTGATCTCGTAGCTGTCGCCGTTGGCGAGCGTTCCCTCGATCGACACCACCACGTCCCCGCGGACACACGACTGGTCCGGTCGCAGCTGGGTGTCGACGATGATGCCTCCCGAGCCGTTGTGGTTGCCGGTGCGCGTGCCGCCGAGGTCGCCGAACGGATCTTCTTCGTACTTCGCGCCGAAGATGATGTTGAACGCCTCCTTGTCGAAGGGGCTCGTCAGCGCAGGCGAGAAGTCAGTGGCAACGAGGAACGTGTTGCCACTTCCCGAACCGATGATCGCCACGTTCGAGCAGCTGATGCTGATCGAACCGTACTGGTCGGCGATCAGAACGACCGGTCCCAGTGTCGCCAGGTTCCCACCGCTCGGCGAAGGGTTGTCCGCGACGTCGGTCGTGCTGGAGGTGTTCGCCAGCGTCCCGATCGAGAGGAGGGCGACGATGGTCACGGTGAGTGCTCGCTTCACGAGTGAGAACGGTACATGAGTGTTCGGCGACCCGGGCGAATGAACGATCCTTCAACCTTGACTTCGCGGCGAAGCCTGCTCAGAACAGACGCGGCTCAGGCGCTGAGGGCTCGAGCGGTTCGAGCCGGGGCACGCCGAGCTTCGCTCGCACTTCGTTCTCGACTCGCCGTGCCAAGGCTGGTGAGCGTTCGTTGTCCGGGGTGTGCATGAAGAAGTAGGGCGTCTTGCCCTCGGCGGCCCAGTCGGCCAGCTTCGCCACCCACGGCGACCAGAACTCGGGGTTCGCCTCGTCGTCGGTGCGGCCGATGAAGCGGACGACCGGTGCGTCGGCAGTCGCTGTCGGTCGAACGGGCAGGCGGGGCTTGCGCTCCCACGCCTCGCGCTCGGCCGGTGTCTCGTTCGGCCCCGCGAAGAACGCTCTGCTGTCGAGGATCACTCGGTCGATCGCGTGGCGACGGAGCACCTCGTCGACCGGTCGCTCTGCGGGGCCACCGACGAAGAACGCGGGATGTCGCAACTCCACGGCCCACGGCAGCGAGGAGGTGAGGCCACCGAGGAACCTGTCGAGGACGGCCACGTCATCCGGTCCGAACGACGCCGGGAGCTGGATCGACGTCGGACCCATCAGGTGATGCAGCGGGGCGAACCGGTCGATGAACTCGGCGACCTCCGTTTCGGCGTGTCGGAGGCGACGATCGTGGGTGACGGTCCGCGGCAGCTTCAGGCAGAACCGGAAATCGGGCGCGGCCTGCTCTACCCAACGTTCGACCGTCGACGGGTTCGGCAGTGCGTAGAAGGTCGTGTTGCCCTCGACGGCGCCGAGCTCACGCGAGTACGCGGCGAGTTCCTCACCGGCACGAGTCGTCGACGGCAGGTAGCGTCCGACCCACGACCGGTTCGCCCACATCGGGCAACCGACGCGCAGTCGATGGTCGGGCTCGGCCATGCCGGCAGTATCGCCGACCGGCGGAGTGCTCAGGCGAGCTTGCGGGCCATCGCTCCGGCGGAGCGAAGCGCAACGCCGTCGGCGCCGTCGGTGCGCATGCGGCGGGTCGGGCCTGCCGCCGCTTCGGTCAACATCTGCCGGAGCAGCGCCGGGAACGGCACACCCTCGTGCGCCCAGAAGTACCAACTGAGCGAGCCGGGGATCGTGTTGATCTCGTTCACCATCAGGTTGCCGTCGTGGAGCAGGAAGTCGATGCGAGCGACGGAACGTACGAGCGCCACGTCGATGACCTGAGCGGCCAGCGAGCGGAGCTGACCCTCGACAGCGGGCTCGAGCTCAGCGGGCATCTCGCGAGGTGCCGACGCCATGCCCTGATCGCCGCCCTCGAGATACTTCTCGACGTAGGTGTAGATGCGGCCACCATCGCCGCGCAGGGGTTTCTCGACGACGGACAGCTCACGCGTTGGGCACGTCTTCACCGAGATGTTCAGGTCGACCGCACCATCGAGGTAGCGCTGGATCACCGCGCCCTCGCGCAACAGCGGCTGCGAGGCAGCGAGTGCCTTGGCGGTGGCGAGGTCGGACACCACCTCGATGCCGATGCTGCTGCCACCGAAACGAGGCTTCACGATCAACGGCCCGTCGACGTCGAGTTCGAGGTCCTGGGTCAGCGCCCACGTCGGCAGCGTCGGGATGCCGGCGGTCGTCATCGCTCCGGCGAACGCGAGCTTGTCCATGCCGATCGCCGCGCCGGCCATCGACGGCCCCGTGTAGCGAACACCGGCCAGGTCGAACATGGCCTGCAGCGTTCCGTCCTCGCCGGGGCCACCGTGGCAGCAGTTGACCACGCCGTCGAAGGAGATCGGGGAGGTCTTGCCGCGTCGGCCTTCGCGCTGGAACCCGCCGGCGGAGCCGGTGGTCAGCACGACGGGAGTCGCCTTGCGAGGTACGCCCTCGGCGAAGTCGGAGGCTTCGGCGGATGTGGGGATCTCGAACCAGTCGCCGGTCTTCGACCAGTAGAGCGCGACGACCTCCTCGCCCGAGCCGGCGAGCGCGTGGACGGCCTGCAGCCCGGTCAGGATCGAGATGTCGTGTTCAGGTGATGGTCCGCCGAAGCAGACGCCGTACGAAGCCATCCGGACATGTTGTCGCACCCGCAGGTGCCCCTGGTGTCAGTGGCGTCCAAGACAGCCGCCGTCGATCAGGGCAGCCAGCTGGCTTCGGCCGTCTCGCAGATCGCTGCGGCCGCAGCCGCGAGGTCGACGTCTCGGTCGTCGAGCTCGAACGAGCACTCGAAGTAGTGGTCGGCCGCCGGGTCCCATCGCCCGACCTTCACGTCGAGACCGAACGAGCCCTCGACCAGGACCCGTCGTCCGGTCGGATCGGTCAGGTCGACGCTCTCGGTGACGTCGACCTCGTCGAAGCCGAGGGCGAATCGGTCGGCCCAGTCGTCGGTGGGGCTGCAGAAGCCCTGGATTGGCCACGCGGAGGCTGGTGGCTGAAGTCGCTCTCCTCCGGCGGTGCTGAC
>JAHDHM010000405.1 GCA_020631315.1 Acidimicrobiales bacterium | reverse complement strand
TAGTTGAAGTGCGATGACCGGCACAGGATCCGAACCGACCCCGACGAACTGTTGGAAGCCATGCAGGGCGGCACGGCGACACCGCACCTCGGGGTGCTGAGCGTCGATGAGCGGCTTCGGTCGGCCTTCGGTCCCGAATACGGACTGGTCATCTCGACCGAGGCCGGAGCCGGCACGTCGGTGACGATGCGGGTGCCGAAGTATCTGCGGACCTGACCGATCGCCCGCGCCGACGCCATCTGCAACACTGACGCCGGGGGAGGAGAACCATGGCACCGTTGCGCGTGCTCGCCGTCGACGACGAACCGCTGGCACTCAGCGACCTCGCGTGGCTGCTCGACCAGACCGACGGCGTCGGCGAGGTCGTCACCGCGCCCAGCGGCGCTGATGCGTTGCGGATCCTGAACGACCGTGACGACATCGACGCCCTGTTCCTCGACATCCAGATGCCCGGCCTCGACGGCGTCGAGCTGGTGAAGGTGCTGCGGCACTTCAAGGATCCGCCATCGGTCGCCTTCGTGACGGCGTTCGATCGTTATGCGGTCGATGCGTTCGACCTCGACGTCGTCGACTACCTGCTGAAGCCCGTCGCCGCCGATCGCCTCGCCGAGACGGTGCGTCGTATGCGCGAGCGTTGCCAGGAGCCCGTGACCGAGCACGCACCGACGGGCGGCGACCTGGCGACGCTCACCGCCAAACGCGGCGATGTCACGCATGTGATCGATCGTGACGACGTGATGGTCGTCGAGGCCGCGGGCGACTACGTACGGCTCCACCAGCCCAACGCCGATGGGCCGCCACACCTCGCACGGGTGTCGATCTCGACCCTCACCAGCGCGTGGGCGCGTCACGGATTCATCCGCGTGCATCGGAGCTTCCTCGTACGGGGTTCGGCCATCCGCGAAGTCCGCACCGTCGACGGGAGGCGGACCCTCGTGCTCGTCGACCGCGAGGTGCCGGTCGCTCGCCGCTACCACCGACTGCTGCAGGACCATCTCGGGCGCACGTGACGGGCGAAGGTGACGAGCACACCCTGAGCAGGTCCGAGACGCTCGGCCAGATCGACGAGCGCGACGCGAAGGGTCGGCGCGTGGTCCTGCACCCGCGCACCGCTGCTGCGAGACGGTTGGGCCGGGCCCGAGCTCGTGGCGGCTTCGTCCGAGGCCGTGCCGTCGAGGACGCCGAGGTCTCGGCACTGGTGGAACGGCAACTGCGCGCCACGGCCGCCACGGCGTCCTTGCTCGTGGTGCCGCTCCTCCTGTTGCCGCTGCTGTTCGCCGGCGGTGTGCTGGTCGACACCCGGTTGGCCGGTGTGCCGCTCCCGTGGCTGCTCCTCGGTCCGCTCGTCTTCCCCTGGTTCTGGGCCCTCGGTCGGCGCCACGAGCGACGCGCCCACGAGATCGAGGACCGATGGGAGCGTGAGCGGTGCTGAGCATCGTCCTCGTCACGCTCATCACGGTCGCGACCCTGCTGGTGGGCGCGGCGGGTGTGCGCTTCGCCCGCACGACCTCGAACTTCTTCGTCGCGGGTCGCAGCGTGCATCCGGCCTGGAACGCGTTCGCCATCTGCGGCGAGTACATGTCGGCGGGCAGCTACCTGGGCCTTGCCGGTCTCGTGCTCGTCTTCGGCGTCGACATCCTCTGGTTCCCGGTCGGATGGACGGCCGGGTATCTGCTCCTGCTGCTGTTCGTCGCGGCGCCGCTGCGCCGCTTTGGCAGCTACACGATCCCCGAGTTCGCCGAGGGGCGGATGGAGTCGCCCGCCTTGCGCCGGCTGTCGGCGGTGTTCGTCCTCGTGATCAGCTGGCTGTATCTGCTGCCCCAGATGAAGGGGGCGGGGGTGGTCCTTCGGCGCCTGCTCGGTACGCCCTTCTGGGTCGGGGTCGTGCTGCTCGGCATCGTCGTGGCCATCAACCTGACCGCCGGCGGCATGCGGTCGATCACCTTCGTCCAGGGCTTCCAGTTCTTCGTGATCGTGTTCGGCGTCCTCGCACCTGCCGCCATCATGTGGACGGTCTGGATCGATCGAGGCGACCCACTCGTCACCTCCGGACCGGTGCGCACCTCGGATGCCGTCACCATCGAGTACCCGAACGCCGTCACACTCGACATTCCCGAAGGCGTCACCGTGGTGGTCGATCCGGAGTCGGACGCCGAGCGGGTGCTGAGCCTCGAGGCCGGTGACGAGCTGCAGGTCGACGCAGGTACGACGATCCGTTGGCCTGCCGGTGCAGCTCTCGGTACCTCTGTGGCCGGTCTCGACGGGGAGACCTGGGTCGAGCCGCTCGGCGACAAACCGCTCGCAGGTGGGCACCCGCTCTGGTTCACCTACTCCGCACTCGCGGCGACGATGCTCGGCACGATGGGCCTGCCGCACGTGCTCGTGCGCTTCTACACCAACCCCGATGGGCGCACCGCGCGTCGGACCACTGTCTGGGTCCTGGCGCTGCTCGGCCCGTACTACGCCATCCTGCCCTTCTACGGGGCGCTCGGCCGGGTGTTCGCGCCGGAGGTCGTCAGCTCGGGGGAGACCGACGCGGTGAGCGTCGTCCTGGGTGAACGCCTTCTCGACGGCGTTCTGGGAGAGGTGACGGTGGCGATCATCGCCTCCGGGGCGGTGGCCGCGATGCTGTCCACCGCATCTGGGCTGCTGGTCGCCGTCGCAGGTGCCATCAGCCATGACCTGGCTCGTGGCGGGGTCCGCCAGTTCCGTCAGGCCACCTGGTTCGGTGCCACCGTCGCGGTCCTCCTCGGTCTGTCGTCGGAACCGTTCGACATCTCCATCCTGGTCAACTGGGCGTTCGCGGTCGCAGCGTCCAGCTTCTGTCCGCTGCTGGTGTTGGGCATCTGGTGGCGAGGGCTCACGGTCCGGGGCGCCGTCAGCGGCATGATCGTCGGCGGTGGAGCCGCGACGAGCTCGATCCTGGCCACCATGGTCGGCGTCGTCGACGCCGGATGGCCGCTCGCGGTGCTGAGCGCCCCGGCCCTGTGGTCCGTGCCGTTGGCCTTCACCACGGCGATCGTGGTGTCGCGACGCGACGCCACGCCGGTGCCCGACGTCGTCCACAAGATGGCGCTGTTGCACCTACCAGACCGCTCAGCGGTCGTCGCAGAGCGCTGAGCGGTCATCGAGCAACCCGCACAGGGACCGGCGGCGACCTCCGGTCGAAACGCACCTGACGAGACTTGTGACGCGTGCCACGCGTCTGCTGATGTGCAGACGGCGCCGGTGTTCCCTGTCCGGTGTCGAAGGGGGAGACGTGCCGTATCAGGCACCAGGACGTATCGGTTCGACCGTTGCCTGAGCAGCAGCGCGCAGTCGACCGCCTCACCGAACT
>JAHDHM010000404.1 GCA_020631315.1 Acidimicrobiales bacterium | reverse complement strand
AACGACCTGCTGCACGAGGCGGGAGCCCGTGAAGCCACCGAGCTGCTGAACGACGCGATCAACCGCTGTTTCGAGCCGATGATCGACGTCATCCTCGACGCCGGTGGCGACATCCTCGCCTTCGGCGGCGACGCCATGTTCGTCATGTTCGACCACCGGACCGTCGGCGATCCCGCAGAGGTGGTTCGAACGGCCTGTGCGGTCGCGGCATCGATGCAGCAGACCATCGTTCGCGTCAGCGATCAGATCGGCACGCAGCTCTCGATGACGGTGGGTGTCGCCACAGGTGACGTCACCCTGGTCCTTCCGAGCACCGGTCGACGGCAACTCGGTGCGTTCGGGCCGACGGTCGATGCGTGTATCGCACTCGAGTCCGATGCAGAGCCCGGCGACGTGCTGATCGACGACGCCACGGCGACGGCTCTGCCCGAGAGTTGGATCGACCACAGCGACCCCGAGGTCACCCTGCTCGACGTCGCCGTAGTTGGCGACGCACCGCTGATCCGACGCGAACCCGTCCCCTCGGAGGAGTCACTCGACATCCATGCCCAGGAGCCCCGTGCGTCGCTCGAGCGCACTGCCGCCGCGGCACTGGGCTCGCGCCTGGCCGACGCGATGGCAGCCTTCGACGGGACGGCTGGCGAGCTGCGGACGGTCTCGGTCTCGTTCGTCCAGGTCCCCACCACCGAACTCACGCCCGCACAGGTGGTCCAGGTGATCGAGCGGGCCGGCCAGCTCGCAGATCGCTACGGCGCCACGCTGCTGACCGTCGACGTGGACCGTGGCGCGGTGAAGCTGTTCCTCACCGCGGGCGCACCGTCGGCGGGTGACAGCGACGCAGATGCGCTGCTCACTACCGTCACCCGATTGGTGGACGATGCGATGTCGCCACCGATGCGAGCTTCAGTGAACCTCGGCAACGTCTACGCCGGGTTCCTCGGTTCGGAGAGGGCCCGCACGTTCACCGTGATGGGCGACGCGACGAACCTCGCTGCGCGGCTGCTGGGTCAAGCGGGCCTGGGCGACGTCGTCGCATCGCAACCGGTCCTGGACGCTGCTCGGACCGCCTACGAGACGGAGGAACTCAAGCCGATCCTCGTCCGAGGTCGGGTCGATCCGGTTCGGGCGCATCGGGTCACCGGTGTCGACCTCGCAACGGTGCAGGCGACGCGAGCACGACCGCCGCTCGTCGGCAGGGACGAACCGCTGGAGCACCTGCGTTCGGCGCTCGCCGCTGCCCGCCGAGGCGAGGGGTCACTCCAGGAGGTCCGTGCTGAAGGTGGTCTCGGAGCGACGCGCCTCGTCGACGAGTTCGTCGACGGCCTTCCGCTCGGGACGTTGACCTTCAGGGTCAGCGCACGACTCGCCGGAAGTGACGAGCCACTGCTGGCGCTGCGGCCCGTCTTGCGAGACATCGCCGGCATCGACACGAACACCGACGACACCGTCGCCGACGAACTCAGCGCATGGGCACGACGTGTCGCTCCTCGCCGCGTCGGCCTGGTGCCGTTGCTCGGTCCGGCGCTCGGATTGGATCTCGAGGACACACCAGAGTCCGCCGCGGTCGCCGATGAGTTCCGCCAGAGCGTGGCGAACGATCTGCTGATCGACTTGCTGCGCGGCACGCTCACGGTGCCGACCGTGCTCGTCGTCGACGACGTCCACTGGCTCGACCGACCGTCCCGCGAGCTCCTCGCAGCGTTGGGACACGTCGCCGACGACCGGCCGTGGCTCCTCCTGACGACCAGCCGGCCGACCGCACCAGCGCTCGCATCGCAGCGCCCACCGACACTCGACCTGGAGTTGCTGAACATCGAGCAGGCACATTCGATCGTCGCTGCGCTGAGCGACCTTCCCGATGCAGTGCGACGGTCTGTGGCCGAGCGGTCCGGTGGCAATCCGCTGTTCGCCGTCGAGCTCGCCCTCGCTGCCGATCTCACGACCGAGCAACCACGCTCGATCGACGAGCTGGTGACGCTGCGCATCGACCAACTCGGCCACGAGGCACGTGTGCTGCTGCGGACGTGCGCGGTGATCGGCCAGCGTTTCGATCTCGACCTGCTCGCTGACGTCGTGGGGCGAGCCGTCGACGACGAGCTCGCCCAGCTCGCGGCGCACGTGACGGTCGAGGGCCGATCCGGCGCCTTCGTGTCGGCGGCGACTCACGAGGTCGCCTACGCCGGCATGTCACGCCGGCGGCGACGCGAGGTCCATTCCGCCGTCGCAGCGTCTCTGGCCGGACGACCGTTCACACCGCCTGCAGTGCTCGCGCGCCACCTCGCCGCCGCCGGCGACCACGAGGCGGCAGGGCCACTCGCACGGCGCGCCGCAGAGCAGGCGGTGGCCGGGGGTCTGCTTCCGGAGGCATTCGACATGCGTGAACTCGCGCTCGAGTCGAGCCGCCGCATCGGGGCGGAACCGATCTCGACGTTGCCGGATCTCGAGGCGCTGTTCGAGCTCGGCATCTCCATCGGCCGCCGGGCCGACGCGGTCGCGTTCGGCACCCGAGCCATCGAGCTGACCCGTGACCCGGGCGAGCGGGCCCGATTCACCGGTCTCGTCGCCGTCGAGGCTGCCGAGGACGACGGGACGTTCGCCGAGCAGATCGAGCAGATGCAACAGGAGCTCGATCGGGTGTCCGTCGACGATTCCGCCGTCGAGCGAGCGTGGATCGGAGCCCACCTGGCCGCACTGTGCCTCAGAGGCAACGAGTGGGACCGCGCCGTTCAGGCAGCGACCGACGCTGCCGACGCTGCGGAGACGGCCGGACTCGCCAAGGTGCACGCCCAGGCCGCGCGCATCCGCTTCGCCGTCTGGTCCAATCGAACCGACCCGGCGAGGATCGACGAACGACGGGTCGTCATCGACCTCGCTGACCGCGCGAACGATGCGTCGTCGGTGGTGTCGGCTCACAACAACGTCGGCGCCGATCTCGAGCGCTCCGGCGACTGGTCGTCGGCCGTTCACCACTACGAGATCGCTGCGCTGACCGCAGAGAAACAGGGCGACCTGTTCCTCGGCCTGGTTCCCGCGGCGAATCGAGCCGTCCTGCTGTCGCTGCAGGGACTGCACGAGCCGGCGTACCGTGCGCTCGACGAGGTACGGCGCCAGGCTCGCTTCCAGCAGTCGCGGTTCCTCGAGGCTCTCGTCGAGCTCGAACTCGGTCGCCTCGAGATCGCACGAGGTGAGGTCCGCGCCGGCCGTGAGTGGCTGGCCGCATGCCAGTCGTTCTTCACTTCGAGCAGCCAGGCGAAGGCTCACGAGGTCGAGCTGGCCCAGCTCGCCGCCGACCTGTGCGAAGGACAGTCACAGGCCGTCCTCGACGCAGTGCAGCAGATGG
>JAHDHM010000017.1:13681-20691 GCA_020631315.1 Acidimicrobiales bacterium | reverse complement strand
CCTCTGGCGTGTCACCGGCGGTGTGGAACCAGTAGCCGGCACCCGTGAACGAGAGCACGTGCGGCGTGTGGGGCCGCCAGTTGCGGCCTTCACCCGGCCACGGGTCGCTCGGCGCGGCGGCCCGATACGCCGCCGGCTCCACGATCGCCTTCAACGCGGTGATCCACGCCGGATCGGCGGCACCGTCGTGCAGGACGATCCGCGGTTCGAGCTCACCGTCGATCGCCGCGGCCACCGAGGCGCCGAGGTGGATCACCGGTCCGGGCGGGACGGTGCCATTGGCCTCGGCGTCGTCGAGCCACGTGTGGAGACCGAGATGGTCGAGCTCGTGCCCCGAGCACGCGACGACGGTGACCGTGTGGGTCTCGGCGAGCCGTGCAGCGAGGTCGATCGCCACCGCAGCACCACTCCCCCGCTCACTGGCGCAACCCCACCAGCCGGACAGCGGCGTGGTGATGGTGACGGGAGGCCCGTCACCGAGCACGGCACTCGACGCCTCGCAGATGCCGGGGACGAGCTGCGCGTCGACCGTCATGGTCGCACCAGCGAGTCGGTCGACCGCGTCGGACGGCACGACGATCGCCGGCGGTCGTTCGCACTCGCCGATGGCGCGGTTCGGCATGACCACCTGGCCGGCCGGGCCGTCCTCGACCACGACGATCAGCGGTCGGTCGCGTTCCGTAAGCATCGGGGTCCAGCTCACGGCGTTGCCCGATCCCTGCTGGGTCGCGGCGCCCACGTCGACCACGCTGCCGGTGACCTCGCCCTCGAAGCGTCCGAGGAACTCGTAGTAGATGGCGTCGGTGGGGATCGCCTCGCCACCCGCGTCCACCAGCGAGGCGCTCACGTCGTAGCGGTCGAAGATGACTTCGCGACGGTCGAGGCGGGCGCCGCGTGCGGCGAGCAGGCCGAAGAACCAGTCGGCAGTGGCGAGGTCGACCGCGGTGCCCGTCCGGTGCACGCCGAGGTCGTGGTACTGCGTCGTGAGGTGGAGCAGCTCGTCGGGCGTCAGCATCGGATCGGGCATCGCCATCGGGACAGTGTCGCCCGCCGCCACCAGTGGCGGCGAACTGGCACCTCACTCGACTGGCACCTCACTCGACTGGCACCTCACTCGACTGATACTGCACCAGCGCGGTTCGCTACCGTCGGCCGAGCCGACGACCGCCGACGGCATGCGACGCCCGGGAGGCACCGACCATGGATCTGTTCTCGATCGAGGGGAAGACCGCACTCGTCACGGGCGGTAGCCGTGGCATCGGTCTGATGATCGCCCGGGGGTACGTCGAGGCCGGCGCCAAGGTCTACATCTCCTCGCGCAAGGCCGAGGTGTGTGAAGAGGTCGCCGCCGAGCTGAGCCGGATCGGCGAGTGCATCCCGCTGCCGGCCGACCTGTCGACCGAGGCCGAGTGCATCCGTCTCGCCGGCGAGATCGCCGAGCGAGAGGACCATCTCGACATCCTCGTGAACAACGCCGGTGCCAACTGGGGCGCTCCCCTCGCCGAGTTCCCCGACTCCGCCTGGGACCGGGTGCTCGATCTCAACGTCAAGGGCGTGTTCCACCTGACCAAGCACCTGGTGCCGCTGTTGAAGGCGGGCGCGACGGCCGAGTCGCCGTCACGGGTGATCAACATCGGTTCGATCGACGGCATCCAGCGGCCGGCGCTCGAGACCTACTCGTACTCCGCGTCGAAAGCGGCCGTGCACCACATGAGCGCCGTGCTCGCCAAGCACCTCGCTCCCGAGATCACGGTCAACGCGATCGCGCCCGGCCCGTTCGAGTCGAAGATGATGGCTGCCACGCTCGACGCGTTCGGCGACGCGATCGCCGCCTCCGCCCCGATGAAGCGCATCGGCCAGCCGTCCGACATGGCGGGCACGGCCATCTTCCTCGCATCGCCGGCGGCCAGCTACATCACCGGCGTGGTCCTGCCCGTCGACGGTGGTATCGCCACGACGTCCTGACTCAGCTCGCCCTGAGCCAACCGGTGCCACAAACCTGAGTGTGGGAATACCAGGTTTGATGACTGCATTCGGTCAGCCATGACTGATGCAGCTCGCCCCACGCTCGAGGACCCGGCGACCGTCCGCGTCCCCGTCCTCCCCCTCACCACCGGCGTCGTGTTCCCCGGCATGGCCGTCACCGTCGCCCTCGAGACCTCCGCTGCCCGCGCCGCCGTCGAGGCCGCCGAGGCCGAAGGCACCGACCTCCTCCTGCTTCCCCAGGTCGACGGCGCCTATGCGACCGTCGGCACCCTAGCCACCATCGCCGAATCAGGCCGCCTCGCCAACGGCGCTCGGGCCCTGGTGGTCCAGGGCACCCGCCGTGCTCGCGTCGGCGTCGGCCTGCCCGGTACCGGCACGGCACTGTGGGTCGAGGCCGTGCCGGTCGTGGAGGCCGAGCCGACCGAGACCGACCACGAGCTCGCCCGCGAGTACCAGGCCGTCGTCGAGAACATCCTCGACGAGCGTGGTGCCGGCCATCTGGCCGAGGGCTTCCGGACCATGACCAGCCCGAGCCTCATCGCCGACACAGCCGGATTCTCGCCGGACCTCTCGTTCGCCACCAAGGTCCAGCTGCTCGAGACCATCGACGTCACCGAACGACTGCGCGAGGTCGTGCAGCACGCCCGCGACACGCTCGCGGCGATGACGCTCAAGCAGCGGATCAAGGACGACGTCACCGAGGGCATGGAGCGGCAGCAGCGCGAGTACGTCCTGCGCCAGCAGATGGCGGCCATTCGCAAGGAGCTCGGCGACAGCGACGACGAGATCGACGCGGCCGACGACTACCGGGCCAAGCTCGCAGAGCTCGACGCACCCGAGGAGGTGGTCAAGGCGGTCGAGAAGGAGATCGACCGTCTCGAACGCACCAGCGGCCAGAGCCCCGAGCAGTCGTGGATCCGCACGTGGCTCGACACGATCCTCGAACTGCCGTGGGGCAAGGCCTCCGAGGAGACGCTCGACATCGACGCAGCTCGCGCCGTGCTGGACGCCGACCACACCGGCCTCGAGGACGTGAAAGACCGCATCATCGAGCACCTCGCCGTCCGCAAGCTCCAGCGCGAGCGCGGCATCGACCGCGGCGACGCCGGCGGCGCCATCCTCGTGTTGGCGGGTCCTCCCGGCGTCGGCAAGACGTCGCTCGGGGCGTCGATCGCCAAGGCACTCGGCCGTGAGTACGTCCGTGTTGCGCTCGGTGGCGTGCGCGACGAGGCAGAGATCCGCGGCCATCGCCGCACCTACGTCGGCGCGCAGCCCGGCCGCATCGCTCGGGCGCTACGAGATGCCGGGACCATGAACCCGGTCTTCGTGCTCGACGAGGTCGACAAGCTCGGCAGCGACTACCGCGGCGACCCCAGCTCGGCGTTGCTCGAGGTGCTCGACCCCGAGCAGAACGACTCGTTCCGCGACCACTACCTCGAGGTCGACCTCGATCTGTCGGACGTGGTCTTCCTGGCCACCGCGAACGTGGTCGAGATGATCCCCGGACCGCTGTTGGACCGGATGGAGCTCATCCATCTCGACGGCTACACCGAAGACGAGAAGGTCGCCATCGCGACCGATCACCTGCTGCCGAAGCAGCTGGAGCGAGCCGGCCTCACGGCCGATGAGGTCGTCATCGAGGACGCCGCACTGCGACGCCTCGTGGACGAACATACCCGCGAAGCCGGCGTCCGGAACCTCGAGCGGTTGGTTGGCAAGGTCGTGCGCAAGGCCGCGACCCGCATCGCCGGTGGCGAGTCGAGCGTCACCGTGACACCGGACGAGCTCACCGAGTTCGCCGGTCGCGCCCGGCATCAGAGCGAGGTCGCCGACCGCGTGCTCGATCCCGGCGTCGCCACCGGTCTCGCAGTGACCGGTGCCGGTGGCGACGTCCTGTTCGTCGAGGCCACCCACTCGGCGGGCGACAGTGGCCTGCAGGTCACCGGCCAGCTCGGCGACGTGATGAGCGAGTCCGCTCGCATCGCGCTGTCGTTCGTGCGGTCGGGCGCGGTCGAGGCGGTCCACCCGCTGGAGACCGAAGGCCGCTGGCACGTGCACGTTCCTGCCGGTGCCATCCCCAAGGACGGCCCGTCAGCGGGCATCACCATGACCACTGCGCTCGTCAGCCGGGTCACCGGCCGCAGGGTGCGCCAGGAGGTCGGCATGACCGGCGAGGTCACCCTCCAGGGCCGGGTGTTGCCGATCGGCGGCGTCAAGCAGAAGGTGCTCGCCGCTCACCGGGCGGGGCTCACCGAGGTGATCCTGCCGGCTCGCAACGGCCCGGATGTCGACGACGTGCCCGAGAGCGTCCGCGACGTCATGACGTTCCACCTCGTCGACGACGTCCGTGAGGTGCTGGAGATCGCGCTCGAACCGGCTCAGACCACGAACATGATGAACACGACGACGAGCACCACCACCGCGACCACGGCGAGCCACCAGGGCGTACCCGAGGTCTGAATCGGTGGCGACATCATGTCGTCGACCGTGGGACGTCCGTGGACGTCGTTGATGCCGGAGCTGACCTCGATCTCGTCGACGGGCGGCTCCGGCATCGACACGTCGAAGGTCGCGTTGACCGTCGACGTACCCAGCGCCGAGTCGACCTCGACGGGCAGTGCGGTCGGACCCACGACCTGGTCGGCTTCGCCGAACTCGTCGTCCCAGTCGTCGTCCTCGCCGAAGACCCGGTCCATCATCTCGTCGACACGGGTCTCGTCGTTGTAGTGGACGACCAGCTGGCCGGCGCGGTCCATGGCCCAGCGCACGTTCATGCTGTCCAGCACGTCGAGCAGCTGTCCGACCTCGTTGACGTCGCCGAGCTCGGACAGGTCGTACACCGGTCCACCCGTCGCACCGAGTTCGGCCACGGCGAGATCGTCGACCTCGACACCGAGCGCCTCGACCAGCGGCGACATCGCCGGCTGAGCGGTCGCCGCGGCCAGGTCGTCGGCTTCGGCTGCGAGCGCCTCGTCGTGATCGAGCTCGGGCGGATCGCCGTCGCCGTCGCGGTCGGACCACTCGTCGACGGCCAGCGCCTCGAACTCGGGATCGATGATCTCGATCTCGCTGTCGTCGTCCGTCTGTTCGTCCTTCGTCACGCGCCGTTCCTCCCCGCGTCCACGACCGGGCAAGGTACCTGCTGCGTCAGCCGAAGATGTCGCTCAGGATGGCGAGGACCAGGAGCAGCACGCCGAAGCCCCACAGCGCCACGAAGATCAGCAGCCCGGTCGCTCCGACCCGCCGCGCCGGTGTCGACCAGGCCCGCGAGGTCGTGTCGGCCGAACCGCGATCGAGGTCTTCGCCGCCGAGCAGCTCTCGGGCACGGGCTTCGTCGACGACCGGCACCTGCACCCGGACCGTCGCGTCGAGCGCCAGATGCCTCGCCATGCCGAGCGTCGGGTCATACCGGAGCACAGCGGGCACACCGTCGGCGCCGAGCCGGGCCTTGATCACCTCCGCCGTCACGAGATCGCCGGCGGTGTAGACGGTCACCAGCTCGACACCGTCGAGGTCCGTGTCCTCGTCGTGTTCGACCGGTCGTGTCTCGACGACCTCGAGGTCGGGTCCGGCGAGCTGTTCCACAGCAGCGGTGGCCGCACCGCGGTCGCCGCCGTGCACCACGACCTCGTCGTCGGGCGTCACCAGATGCCGGATGCCGAGCTGGTCGAACTGGCTCAGGACGAGCGTTCGCGCGTCGGGCGCCATACGCCACAGATCGAAAACCGGTCCTCCGGTGGCGACGAGTTCGGCGAGCCGCAGTTCCGCCAGGTCGGCGGCAGTCGGCTCGTGCGCCTCGTGGGCGCGATCGTCGAAGCCGGCCATGACCAAGGATCGTACCGGCGCCGGCTCGACGAACTCCTGGCGACAGCCGCTACCGTCCGCCCCGTGACCGACCCAACGCACGCCAACCCCAACGGGTACGACTCGATCGTCCTCATGTCGTTCGGCGGCCCGAACGGCCCCGACGACGTGATCCCCTTCCTCGAGAACGTGACCAGAGGTCGAGGCGTCCCTCGCGAGCGACTCGAGGAGGTCGCCGAGCAGTACACGATGTTCGGTGGCAAGAGCCCGATCAACGAGCAGAACCAGGAGCTGCTGGCAGCGCTCCGCATCGAGCTCGATGCGCACGGCATCGAGCTGCCGCTCTACTGGGGCAATCGCAACTGGGACCCGTTCATCTCCGACACCGCAGCCGAGATGGTCGCCGCGGGCCACCAGCGAGCCCTCGCCGTCGTCACCTCGGCGTTCAGCTCCTACAGCGGCTGCCGCCAGTACCGGGAGGACTTCGGGCGGGCCACCGACTCGGTCGACGGCGCGCTCACGTTCCACAAGATCCGGGCGTTCTGGCACCACCCCGGCTACATCGAGACGATGACCGACCGAGTCGCCGAGGCCGTCGACACACTTCCCGACGATGCACGCGCCAGCGCCCGCATCGTCTACACGGCACACAGCCTGCCGAACTCGATGGCCGCGACGAGTGACTACGTGGCCCAGCTCGAGGACGCGGCTGCGCTCGTCACCGACGCCGCCCGCGAACGCACCGGCCTGGAACTCGAGCAGGTGCTCGTCTTCCAGTCGCGCAGCGGCCCGCCCCAGGTGCCGTGGTTGGAGCCCGACATCGTCGACCACCTCCGGGACAGTGTCGACTCCGGCGATCTGCGTCCTGTCGTGGTCGTGCCGATCGGGTTCATCTCCGACCATCAGGAGGTCAAGTTCGACCTCGACACGCAGGCGCGAGAGGTCGCCGACGAGCTCGGACTGTCGATGGTGCGAGCCGGTACCGCCGGCATCCACCCCCGCTTCGTGGCGATGCTGCGCGAGTTGATCGAGGAACGCCTCGGCGACGACGGCGTGCGCGTCTCCATCGGGGAACTCCCCGCGAGACCCGACCAGTGCCCGCAGGACTGCTGTCCTGCACCCCAGCGACCGGCCGGCGCCGGTCGCCCGGGTCGACCTGGCTAGATCAGACGACGCTGGTTTCAGACGACGCTGGTTTCAGACGACGCTGGTTTCAGACG
>JAHDHM010000017.1:1653-13581 GCA_020631315.1 Acidimicrobiales bacterium | reverse complement strand
AGACGACGCTGGTTTCAGACGACGCTGGTTTCAGACGACGCTGGTTTCAGACGACACTGCGGAGGGGTTCGGCGCTCGGGGCGCTGGTGCCCTCGTTCCAGTGGCGGCGGCAGCGCAGCTCGTAGGTGACGTCGGCGGTCGTGCCGTCGTCGACCACGACGACATCGCCGTCGTAGACCTGCACACCGTTCACGAGACGGGCGTTGTGCGTGGCCAGCTCGCCGCACCAGCACCGTGACTGCACCTGGATCTCGTGGCGCTCGTCGGCGACCTCCAGCAGGCGGGTGGTGCCGTCGAACAGACGACCACGGAAGTCGCTGAGGAGACCGAAGGCGTAGACGTCGACATCGAGATGGTCGACGACACGAACCAGCTGGTCGATCTGCTCGCTTCGGTAGAACTGCGCCTCGTCGCAGATCACGAACCCGAGTTCGCCGTGGGCGGTGGCGTGGGTGTCCACGAGGCTCCACAGGTCGTCGTGTGGACCGATGACCTCGGCCGACGCCGACACACCCAACGCCGAGGACACGGCGGCGCCCTCGCGGTCGTGCTGGGTCACGAGCATGCCGCGCTGCGCCTGACACAGGTTGTGGTGGATCTGCAGGGCCATGGTGCTCTTCCCCGCACCCATGGTCCCGAAGTAGAAGCGCAGCTTCGCCACGTGGTCTCCGTTCCCTCGACGGAGAAGTACATCACTGTGATTCCGCGCTGTCCACCGTCGATTCGACGCGGCGGACCCCGCAGGTCTCAGCTGGTGCGACGGGCCCGCAGACGGTCGATCGACGTGCCCATGATGAGCAGATCGACGCCGAGGATCAGCACCAGGATGCCGAGCCACGTGAGCCATCCCGACTCCGCTCCCGTGTCGGGCAGCTCTTCGCCGCCGTCGACCCCACCAGGCGTCGTGGTGTCCGTGGGCGTCGACGTCGTCGTGTCGACCGGCGTCGTGGTCGTCGTGTTGACGGCCGTCGTCGGCGAGACCGTCGGCAGCTTCACCACGACCTCGTCGCGATCGTCCTCGACCGGATCCTGCGGGCCGTTGCCGGGTGTCGAGTCGATGTCGGGCTGGTCGTGGCGCACGACCTCGGCCTCGTTGACCCACTCCACCGGAGCGTCGTCGTCGATGGTCACCACGAGATCGATCGACGCCGAGCTCCCCGCTGCCAGATCACCGACGAGCCACTCCCCGGTGGCGCTGTCGTAGCTGCCGTCACCTGTCGCCGACACGAACGTGACGGCGTCAGGCAGAACATCGCTGACGACGACGCCGGTGACGTCCGACAGCGCCGAACCATCGGGCGCCGCGGACCGTGCGCTCACCGTCAGGGTGTAGGTGATCGTGTCGCCGACCTGCCGATCGACCGGGCCCTGCTCGCCGTCGACGAGTTTGTCGAGCTCGACGTCGACGAGTTCGACGGTGATCGCGGCGTCATCGTCGTCGTCCTCGTCGTTCTGACCGTTGCCCGGCGTCGAGTCGATGTCGGTCTCGACGTGGGTGGCGACGTCGGCCTCGTTGACGTGGCGACCGACGGCGTCGACGGTCGACTCGAGCACGATGGTCGCCGTGTCGCCCGGGATCATGTCGCCGACGGTCCAGACGCCCGTGGTGGCATCGAACGACCCGTCGCCGCTGGAGCCGGTGACGGTGATGCCCGCCGGTGCGGCGTCGGTGACCGTGACGCCGGTCGCCGGGCCGAGCGGCGAGCCGTCGGGAGCCTCGGTCTTGGCTTCGACGGTCAGCTGCCAGTACACCGTGTCACCGAGCGAGCCGGCGACCTCGTCGGAGAAGGGGCCGTCGGCGCTGAGCGAGACGCCCTTGGTCAGCTCGACGTCGATGTCGAGGTCCCGGTCGGTGCTGGCCGACGGCGTGAGCAGGAACGGCCCGCCGCCGAGCGATGCGCCGGACTCGCCGACCTGGTCCTTCTCGGACTCCATCTGGAGCATCAGCCACGACGCACCGGCGGGGATGACGATCTCGATCTCGAGCGAGGTCCACTCGGGCTCGAAGTCCCGCTCGATCGACACGACCTTGTACGGCGCGTCGACGGCACCGTTGGGGTACGGGTGCCCGTCCTCGTACGGGACGTCGGGTGCCGGGTTGATCTCGATCGTGCACGGCAGCGAGTCGGAACCGAACGGATCGTCGACGGCTTCAACGGCTCCGTTCACGCCGACACCGGCAGGGCCGCTGATGTCGACGAGGGTCGCGGGCTGGTCACCCGAGCCCGCCAACATCCAGATGGCGTCACCGCGGCACACGGTCTGCGACGAGTCGGTACCGGCGTGGTTGATGAAGAAGCTGGCGGTGCGATCCTCGGCGAGCGGCGCGAACTCGTAGATCAGCGGGTCGGTCACACCCTCACCGTTCGGCAGACCCTGCCAGTAGTAGTCGATACCCGTCCGGACCTCGACGAGCGACGGGATCGGGCAGGTGTCCTGGCGATAGACCGCGATGAGGCTGAGGCCGTTGTTGAACAGCGCTGCGTCGTAGCCGGAGACCTCGAGGGTGGCGGCGGACGAGTCGGGCAGGATGCCGAGGCCGTTCGGGCCGATGTCGGCGTACCACGTGTACCACGGCTCCAGCAGGCCCGACGGGGCCCAGCCGGCGTCGCCCTCGGGCTGGATGCCGACGACCTCGACACCGTTGATGGTCAACGTGCTGTCGGCTCGCGGACCGCCGGGCGCGATGTCGTTCGGGGTCGTGTCGTCGTACCCGGCCCACTCGATGAACGCCGCGACCAACTCACCCTCGCCGGCGGGCACCTGGAGGGTGCCGGAGCCACTGGGCCGCAGCCCGAGCCCCAGGTCGCGAATGGTCTCGCAACCGGACTCCGTCCGATAGATGGTGATGGATCCGTCAGCGCCCGCGGGCGCGGCAGGTGCCACCAACACCATTGCCATCATCGCCATGACCGCACACACGCGGCTCGCCAAGCGCATTCGCTTGCACCTCATCCCATTCACACTGCCAGCCGGGAACCTAGTCGCTCTCCGACGCGTGAACACGGCAGGAATCGGACACCTCACACAACGTGAGGAACGCCACGAGGCCGCCGCAATACAATCACTCTCCGCAGTTGACGGCCGCGGTTCGTGTGGTCGCGATCAGCTGCAGCCGCTGGTCGAGCCGCACGAGCGACACGTGTAGCAGGAACCGGCGCGCGCCATCACGTCGCCACACGTGAAGCACAGCGGAGCCGAATCGGCGTTCGCCGACGGGGCAGGTGCCGACGACGGCACGACGGCGGTGATGCCGTCGGACCCGGCCAGATCGGCACCGGAACTGCTCGGGACCGCGACGGTCTCGAAGCCCGGCAACGTCGGTTCGGTTCGTTCGGCCGTCGTGAGGATGCCGAGCGAGCTGCGCTCCTCGACCGACAGGTACTCCAGCGCGAGGCGGCGGAACAGGTAGTCGACCAGTGAGGTGGCGATGCGCAGATCCGGGTCATCGGTGATGCCGGCCGGCTCGAAGCGCACGTTCGAATACGCCTCGACGTAGGCGGCGAGCGGCACCCCGTACTGGAGGCCGTGGCTCACCGAGATGGCGAACGCGTCCATGATGCCGGCGAGCGTGGACCCCTGCTTCGCGACCGTGAGGAAGATCTCACCCGGTCGGCCGTCGTCGTACTCGCCGACGGTCATGAAGCCATGGCAGTCCGCCACCCGGAACGAGAAGGTCCGGCTGGCACGCGTGCGGGGCAGCGACTCCCGGCGGGGGGTGACCGGCGCAGGCGCCGGTGCCGTGATCGCCTCGACGGCGCCGACAGGCGAGTCGACGACGGAGTCACCGGCGTCGGCTGCTGCGTCGTCCTTGCTGGTCGAGAGCGGCTGCCCGACCTTGCAGTTGTCGCGGTAGACGGCGACGGCCTTGAGGCCGAGCTTCCAGGCCTCGAGGTGCAGCTCCTCGATGTCGTCGACGGTCGCCTCTTCGGGGAGGTTGACGGTCTTGGAGATGGCACCCGACAAGAAGGGCTGGACTGCGGCCATCATCTCGATGTGGCCCATGTGGCCGATCGTGTTGTCACCCATCGAGCAGGCGAAGACCGGCAGGTGGGCCGGGTCGAGACCGGGGGCGCCGACGATCGACCCGTGTTCGAGGATGTGGTCGCTGATCGACGCGATCGAGGTGGCGGAGTAGCCGAGCTGGCGCAGCGCCCGCGGCACCGTCTGGTTGACGATCGTCATGGTGCCGCCGCCGACCAGCTTCTTGTACTTCACGAGGCCGAGGTCAGGCTCGATGCCCGTGGTGTCGCAGTCCATCATGAACGAGATCGTTCCGGTCGGAGCGAGCACTGACGCCTGTGCGTTGCGAACACCGACGAGCTGCACGCCCTCGACGGCTGCATCCCACGCCTGCTGTGCCGCACTCAGCAGGCCGAGGTCGACCTGCTCCTCGTCGATCGCAGCGACGGCGTCGCGGTGTCGTTCGATCACGGCCGTGGTGCCGTCGCGATCGGCAGCGAATCCGTCGAACGGCGCGAGCTGTGCTGCGAGCCGTGCGGAGGTGGCGTAGGCCGTACCACTCATCAGGGCGGTGACGCCCGCGGCGAACGAGCGGCCTGCGTCGGAGTCGTAGGCCATGCCCTGCGCCATGAGCGTGGCGCCCAGGTTGGTGTAGCCGATGCCGAGCTGCCGGTACGCCCGAGTGTTCTTGGCGATGGCCTCGGTCGGGTAGTCCGCGTGGCCCACGAGGATGTCCATCGCGGTGAAGGTGACCTCCACCGCGTGCGCGAAGCCGGCGATGTCGAACTCGAGGTCGTCGGAGAGGAACGGCAGCAGGTTCAGGCTGGCGAGGTTGCAGGCGGAGTCGTCCAGGTGCAGGTACTCCGAGCACGGGTTGCTGGCCGAGATGCGGCCGGCGTTGGGTGTCGTGTGCCAGCCGTTGATCGTGGTGTCGAACTGGATGCCGGGATCTGCGCACTCCCATGCGGCTTCGGCGATGGCCCGGAAGATCCGCCGGGCAGGCACGGACTCGAGGACCTCACCGTCGAGGCGACCCATCAGGTCCCAGTCCTCGTCGGCTTCGACTGCGGCCATGAAGTCGTCGGACAGGCGGACCGAGTTGTTGGCGTTCTGGTACTGGATCGAGTGGCTGTCGGCGCCGTCGAGATCCATCTCGAAACCGGCGTCGCGCAGGACCCGGGCCTTGCGCTCCTCGCGGGCCTTGCACCAGATGAACTCCTCGACGTCGGGGTGATCGACGTCGAGGACGACCATCTTCGCCGCACGCCGGGTCGTGCCGCCGGACTTGATCGTGCCGGCGGACGCGTCGGCGCCACGCATGAAGCTGACGGGGCCGGAGGCCTGGCCGCCACCGCGGATCGCCTCGGCGGCGCCGCGCAGCTTCGACAGGTTCACGCCCGAGCCGGAGCCACCCTTGAAGATGCGACCTTCCTCGGCAAACCACTCGAGGATGTCGTCGAGGCTGTCGTCGACGCTCAGGATGAAGCACGCCGACGCCTGCTGACGGGCGCCGGGGACACCGATGTTGAACCAGACCGGCGAGTTGAAGGCGACTCGCTGGTGCAGCAGCAACCAGGTGAGCTCGGCGGCGAACGACGCCGCAGCCTCGTCGGCTTCGGGGCCGTCACCGAAGTAGCCGTCGGCGGCGCCCCACTTGGTGATGGTGCCGACGACCCGGTCGATCACCTGGCGCAGGCTGGACTCGCGTTCGGGCGTACCGAGGGCGCCGCGAAAGTACTTCTGGGCGACGATGTTCGTCGCGTTGACGGACCAGGAGGCGGGGAACTCGACGTCGAGCTGCTCGAAGCTCACGCTGCCGTCGCGCCAGTCGGTCAGGCGGGCGTCACGCCGCTCCCAGGCGACCTCGTCGTAGGGAGAGATGCCCTCGATCGTGAAGTGCCGTCGCAGACCGAGCTCGTTGCGATCAGGTGCGATGGACATGGGCAGCCTCCTGTGTCCGATGGTGTCCGAAGACGAGAGTGGCGACGGCCCGGGGTGGCAGGTGGAGCTCCGGCCTCCAGCCAGTGGCCGTCGTCGTTGCTCGCGGCCGACGGGACTGACCCGTCGACACCTCTGTTCCGCCTGGCCCCCGGCCGTCGCGCACGGGGACCGAACCTAGGAACCCGACCCTGTGGACACCCAGAGGACAGAGAGAAAAGTTCTGTGGACAAATCGACTCGACATGTGGACGCGCTGGCGCGCCGGACGAGCCTCGCCACACGCGGTGACCGAGTTCGACGGTGCGCCGAACTCCCACAACTGTGGACAACTTCGACCACGGACGGCGCGCAGGTGCGCTGACCTGGGGTGATGACGCGTGTGATGAGTTCACAGTTGTGCGGAGTTGTCCCCATGACGAACAGGTGAACGATGGATGACTGCCCACAGCTCTCCACAGCGGCTGTGGACACGCGCCGAACGTGGCAAGACCGGCTCGGAGCCGCGATCGCCTTGCTAGCGTCCGCTGTTCCACAGCGACCAGGACCACGTGATGCACCGAATTCTTCCGGCTCCGACCGTCGAGCTCGACACCGACGACGCCTACCGGGACGACCGAGTCGCCCACCACGACCGTCCGTGGGTGCTGATGAACATGATCGCCTCGGCCGACGGCGGCATCGAGATCGGCGGCGTGTCGGGCCCCCTCGGCAGCGCCGGCGACAAGGACGTGTTCGGCACCCTGCGCACGCTGCCCGACGTGATCCTCGTCGGGTCGGGCACCGCGATCGCCGAGGACTACGGCCCCACCTCCACCTCGGTGAGCACCCGGGCACGGCGCCTCGCGAGCGGGGCCTGGCCGGTGGCACGCATCGCGGTCGTGTCGAACTCCCTCAGCGTGGACCTCGACGGACGCCTGTTCACCGGGACCGAGGATCAGCGTCCGATCTTCATCACGTCGGAGGCCGCGGACCCGGACCGACTCGCGGCAGTGGAGGCCAAGGCCGACGTCATCGTGACGCCCGGGGACCGGGTCGACCTGGCGGCCGGCCTCGCTGCACTGCGCGAGCTCGGCGCCAAGGTCGTGCTCAGCGAGGGCGGGCCGTCCCTCAACGGTCAGCTCGTGGCCGCGGGCCTGGTCGACGAGGTGTGCCTCTCGTTGGCACCGCTGCTGGTGGCCGGTGGCGCTCGACGGATCGCTGTGGGCGCCGACCTCGACCTGCCGCTGGAGCTCGAGCTCACGCACGTGCTGACCGAGGACCACTACCTCTTCCTGCGCTACCTCGTGGTCCCACCCGAGAGCGACGACGGCGAGGGTTGAGGTCACCAGGACAGCTGGATCAGCTGGCCGGGCACCAGCTCGGTCCCGCCGTTCGCCTCGACCAGCAGGTCGACCAGCGGCCGGATGTCCCCCACCGGCTGCTGGGCCCGGGCGATGGACCACATCGAGTCGCCCGGCTGCACCACGACGGTCAGTTCACCCGAGCCGACCGGCGCGGCGAGCATCGAGCGAGCGGTGACGGCCGCCTCGAACAGCAACCAACACATCGCCACGACCACGACGAGCGCCACGAACCGACGACGGCGCATCGTGGCGGCATCGGGAACCACTGCGGCCGGGTGATCGAGACGGGCCACGTTCGGTGCAGCGTCGGGGACGAGGCGCAGGTGACGCGGCAACCGCTGCTCGAGCGGTGTGTCGAAGCGATCGTGATGCAGTAGTGCTGCGGCCATGTCGTGTGCTCCTCGTCGTGGCTTGTGGGCTGAGGTGGTGATTCGAAGAGTGCAGAGGGGGTGGGACACCGACCCCTGCCCGCCCGCATGACCGTCGCGCTCTCGGTCTCACGGCAGTGATCCGAACGGACGTTCTGCGAACGCTCGTTCGAGAAGAGACCAGAACGTTCGTTCGCCGTCAAGGGCGAGGCGAGAGAAATTCAGAACGACCGTTCGTCGAACAGGTGTTTGCATTACGAACGCGCGATCGTTATCGTCGTTCCCACACCGATCGAGGGAGTCAACGTGAACAGCCCACAGCTGACCGAGCGCCATCGAGGGATCCTCGAGTTCATCGACAGCGCCATGCGCGACCGGGGCTATCCCCCGTCGGTGCGCGAGATCGGCGAGGCGGTCGGCCTGACCTCGCCGTCCACCGTCCACTCGCACCTGCGCAAGCTCGAGGACCTCGGCTATCTCCGTCGGGACCCGACCAAGCCCCGTGCACTCGAGGTCTCGTTCGAGGCCGGTTCCTTCACCCACGCCGAGCGTCGTCCGACTCGCCACATCCCGCTCGTGGGTGACGTCGCCGCCGGTACCGACGTGCTCGCCCAGGAGAACGTCGAGGAGCTCGTTCCCCTCCCCGCCGACATGACCGGCGACGGCGAGCTGTTCATGCTCCGGGTCCGTGGCGAGTCGATGATCGACGCCGGCATCCTCGACGGTGACTTCGTCGTCGTCCGCCGCCAGGGCACCGCCACCAACGGCGACATCGTCGTGGCGGGCATCCCCGGCGAAGAGGCGACCGTGAAGACCTTCACCAAGAAGGGCAACAAGGTCACGCTCCTGCCGGCGAACCCCAACCTCGAGCCGATGGAGTACCGCTCCGACGAGGTCGACGTCTACGGACGGGTCGTCACCGTCCTACGCCGCCTCTGAGCCGACTCCCACATCGTCCGCTGCAGTCTCAGCGGTGGATGACGGTCCCTTCCGGTGTGTCCATGACCTGGAAGCCCATGGCCGTCAACTGATCACGGATGGCGTCCGCTCGTGCGAAATCCTTCGCAGAGCGGGCGTCGTCGCGTTCACGGGCCAGTGCCTGCGCCTCGTCGAGGCCGTCGGTGTTCTCGACGCCGACCTCGACCCCGAGTACGGCCATGAGCGACATGACGGTCGTGGCCAGTTCGACGGCACGTGCGTCGTCGCCGTCGTCGAGTGCGGTGTTCGCCGCCCGGACCGCGCCGAAGATCGCGTCGATGGCGCCCGGTGTCGACATGTCGTCGTCCATCGCCGCGACGAACCGCTCGACCGTCGGGGCGTCGAGGGCGGTCCGATCGGTCGACGCGTCGGCCTGTGCGACCTCGGCCTTGGTGCGCACTCGTCGCACCATGGCGTCGAGGCGGTTCACCGCTTCAGACGTCTGGGCCAGGGTCTCGGGCCCGAGCTCCATCGTCGACCGGTAGTGCGTCTGCAGCGTCGCAAGACGCATCGCCCGCGGGTCGTGGGCGTCGAGCGCGTCGGCGAGCGTCGTGAAGTTGCCGAGTGACTTCGACATCTTCTCCCCGGACACGTTGAGCATGGCGCTGTGCATCCACAGCCGAGCGAACGACTTGCCGCAGGCGACGGCCTGGGCCTGCTCGTTCTGATGGTGCGGGAACGTCAGGTCGTCACCGCCGCCGTGGATGTCGAAGTCGTCGCCGAGGATCGACAGCGACATGGCGACGCACTCGGTGTGCCAGCCGGGGCGGCCGGGACCCCACGGGGTGTCCCAGGTGGGTTCGCCGGGCTTGGCGGCCTTCCAGAGGGCGAAGTCGAGCGGCGAGCGTTTCGCCTCGTCGACGTCGACGCGTTGACCGGCGTCCTCGAGCAGCTGCTCGAGGTTGCGGCCGGCGAGCTTGCCGTAGTCCGGCGCCGAGGTGACGTCGAAGTACACGCCACGACCCTCGACCACGTAGGCGGCGCCGGCGTCGATCAGCTCGGTGATCGTGTCGACCATGCCGTCGATGAACTCGGTGGCCTTGGGCCGCTCGTCGGGGTGTTCGATGCCGAGGCGATCGAGCTGGGCGACGTACGAGTCGAGGAACTCCTCGGCCACGTCGGGTTCGGTCCGGTCCTCGTTCTGGGCCCTGGCGATGATCTTGTCGTCGATGTCGGTGACGTTGCTGACGACGGTCACCTCGTAGCCGGACCAGCGCAGGTAGCGGGTCAGCACGTCGTAGGTGAGGGCGGTACGGCCGTGACCGAGGTGTGGGTGGTCATAGACGGTGGGGCCACACACGTACATCGACACCCGGTCGGGGACGCGCGTCTGCAGCGCCACCTTCTCCCTGGTCATCGTGTCGTACAGGTGCAGCACGGTTCGCTCCGTCGCTCGTCGGTCAGGGCACGAGGGTATCGACCCCGCCGATCGGCCCTGACCCGATTTGGTCAGCCTCGATACGGCTCGACGGCCACGATGCCTGCCACGCCCTGTCCGCCGAGGCTGCCGTCGAACGGCAGGTCGGAGAAGTTGAACACGCCACCGTCGGAGCCCACCAGCAGATAGCCCGAGCCGAACGACACCATGCCCGTGATCGACGCATCGAGCTGGGCACCGGGAGGAAGCACCCCCGGGATCGACCCGACGAACGGCGCGCCGAAGGAGAACACGCCGCCATCGCCGGCCACGAGCCAGTAACCGGTGCCGTCAGTGGTCGGCACCAGACCGATCACCGGGGCTGCGAGCGGCACGCCAGGAAGGATCTGCGGGACCGACCCCAGGAACTGCGCGGTGCCGAAGGTGAACACGCCACCGTCGCCGGCGACGAGCCACATCCCCGTGCCGTCGGGCTTGGCGACCGCGTCGATGATCGGAGCGGCGAGTGCGAGGTCACGAAGGTCGCCGAACCAGTTCGCATCGCCGACAGCCAGGATGTGCCCGGACGACGTGAACACCCAGCCACCGCTGCCTGTCGGTGTCGAGGCGAATGCCACGGCGGACGCGCCGGCAGGCATCGCCGGCACGGCGAACTGCGCTGCGTCGCCGAAGGCAGCCAGCCCACCATCGGCCTCGAGGACCCAGTAACCGACACCGGACGGGGTCGAGGTGACATCGACGACGGCGTCGGCTGATGCCCGACCGAAGTCCGGCGCGTCGCCGAACGCAGTGATCTCTCCGGCCGCGTCCACGAGCCAGTAGCCCGAGCGAGCGCCCGGCCGCCCGGTGGGCTCGATGGCCACGCGCTCGACCACTGGGGTTGCCACGGTGCCTCGGCTGGGAGCGAGTTCCAGCTGATCGATGCCGGGCATGGTGCCGCTGCACGTCGCCACCGCCGAGCCGCCCGTGGTGAAGGGCACGAGGGTCAGACGGTCGGCGTCGATGGCCACGAGTCCCTGTGACGTGGTCGGGTCGTACACCGCTTCGATCGCGTCGACCTCGCCAGCGACCGTCACCGTGGTCGACGCCAGCAGTTGCAGCGACCGCTCTCCGCCGACGAGTTCTGACACGACATCCATCTCGTGGATCTGGAGGGAGTTCCCGACGAGCGCGACGACCAAGACCCGACCGCGCTCGGGATCGGCGACGATCGCAGCGCCGCTGATCCCGTCGATCTCGAGGGTGCCGTTGCCCTCGCCCACGCCCGTCTGCGTCGAACCGTCGAGCTCCGTCGTGCGGATGTAGGCGGCGTTGTCCTGCAACTGTCGCAGCAGCACGTGGAACCGCGAGGTGGCTGGGTCAGCGGCGACGTCGACACCTTTGCCGGAGAAGGCCGACGTGATCAGGGACCCGTCGGTTCCGTCGACGTACAGCACCACGCCGTTCTCGAAACCGCTCGTGTAGCGCACGCCGATTGCGAACACATTGGCCAGCGGGTCGTGGGTGTAGGACAGGCTGACGTCGAGCGCACGAGAGAAGTTCGGGATGTCGAGTCGAGCCGGAGTCGACAGCGTCGCGCCGTCATCGGCGTGGATCGTCGAGCGAAGGCCGTCGTCGGTTCGTACGAGGTGGAGCACGGCGCGTCGGTCGGGGTACGGCAGCACCCACGAGTCGCGGTCGGGCGCCGGCAACAGCGCCCTCGTCCACGTCGCCCCGTCGAAGGCGATCAACTCGTTCGCCGACGTGTCGACAGAGCCTCCTGCGCTGTGGACGAACATCACCTTCGATCCGTCGTCGCGGTTCAGCGCTTCGCGACTGCTTCGCGCGAGTCCACCGAATGCAGTCGGCTGCGGGTGGCGATCGGCGATGCACTCGACGTCGAAGCTCGCCGAGTGTCCGCCGAAGCCGACGCCGAGCGGACCGTTGGCCGGCGCTGGACGGCGAACGTGTGCGGGTAC
>JAHDHM010000017.1:0-1643 GCA_020631315.1 Acidimicrobiales bacterium | reverse complement strand
GACCGTTCGCCGGCGCCGTCATGACGTCGACGGCGAACGTGTACTGCGCGGGAACGCCGAGCGTCACGGGACTCGTCGCGTAGGTCTGAGGAGCGGCGGTGCCCGCGGTCCCGCCTGCAGGCGGATTGCCGCTCGTCGGCGCCGCCGCCGCGACCAGTTCCCCGCCCGCGCCGACCAGCGTGATCGTGTCGCCGTGCACGCGACCACCGACGAGCTCGAGAACCGGAGCTCCGGCGGGCAGCAGGGCGGTGGCCCACCCCGTCGCCTCGTGTTGCATCGACTGGTATTGGACGACGGGCTCGCTGCCGACGAAGGTCGTCCGCATTGCGTACAGGTCGGCACCGTTGCCGGCCACGACGGTGGAGTTCAAGGTCCGCGCACTTCCCAGGATCGTCGCGTCGTCCGTGACTCGGGCTGTGGTCTGGTTGATGTCCCAGATGCGTTTGCAGCACCGCGAACCCGTTGAGGTTGTTCCGCAACGAGATCGACTCGTTCGGACCGATCGGCATGAAGCGCTGCGACGGCCCGCCGCCGTACACCTGGAGATCGATCCAGACGTAGTTGTCACTGAACGGGCTGACGCTTCCTTCGAGCGTGATGAGCCGCCCGTCCGGCGTCCGAATGGCGTCGACCATCAGACGGATCTCGTTGACCTCCGTTGCACCGCCCCACGGACCGGGGGCTCCGAGGGTCAACGAGTCGACGTCCAGATCGGACGCGAAGCGGTCCGATGCGAACTCGTCGGTGCGCAGCTGCGAGAAGAACACGAGGGTCGGTTCGTGCGCGGCATCGAATCGGACGAAGCCGCGCACATCGTCCACGTCCACCACGTCGATCCGGTCACCGAAGCGGTACACCGCCGTGGCCATGTCGGCGGCCGACGATCCGTCCGTGGCGACGAGAACCCACCCCTCATCGGTGGAGGCGAAGTCGTACGACACGAGGTCGATGGGTCGGGAGATGAATCGGCTGTCGACGACGAGTTCGGTCGACACCTCCCTCACCCCGATGCGGAGGTCGTCCGGCCGATGTGGCTCGGCGACCGCGAGCAGTATCCCGAGTCGGCCGTCGGGCGCTTCGACGACCTCGAGCACCGTCGCGCCGGCGACCGGCGTCGTCAGAGCGCCGAGGTCAGTCGCCGATGCGGGCGAGACGGGCGACGCCACCACCGGTGAAGTGAACGACGCCGACGTGAGCGTCGCAACGAGTACTGCCAATGCAGTGAACAATCGGAACACGATCGACCCCACTTCGTCGATCACGTCGACGGTACAGGTCGGGTGTCGGGACACCCGGGCACTCACGCAGGGTTCTGTCGTGACTCTTGCGAGGCCGTCGAGAGCCTCATCCGCGGCGATCGTCGGCGTCCGCTCATCCGAACGCCGGTTCAGGGCGAGAACCTCGCCGCGGCGGGTCACGCGAAGACGGGTTCGTCGAGTTCGACGACGGAGCCGTCGCGGTCGAACACCAGGAACCGCTGGAACGAGTCGAGGAACCAGCGGTCGTGGGACACCGCGATCACGGTGCCGTCGAACGCTGCGAGGCCCCGCTCCAGCGCCTCTGCGCTCTCGAGGTCGAGGTTGTCGGTCGGTTCGTCGAGCAGCAGCAACGTGGCACCGGCGAGTTCGAGCATCAGGATCTGC
>JAHDHM010000403.1 GCA_020631315.1 Acidimicrobiales bacterium | reverse complement strand
CCCATCGCCATGGCCCTCGTCGATCCGGCACACGCCGCGATCGGTACCGAGCTCGTCGCCGACGTCCGAGGCAAGGACGAAGCCGTGACCGTCTCGCCGCTCCCCTTCGCACCGCACCGCTACGCCCGCTGAGGCGCTCGCCGCTGCGTCCCTGCTGCCCCCGCCCCGCTCCCTCTCACTCCCGCCCCTCTTCCTCTCAACCTGCTCGATCTCGCCACTCTCGATCTCCCCACTCGCGATCTCGCCCTTCTCTGTCTCGGAGGCACTCACGATGACCACTCGCCGCACCAACCCGCTCGCTCCCCACGAACGGTTCGACCGCCGTCACATCGGGCCGTCGGACGCCGAGATCGAGCACATGCTCGAGACCATCGGCGTCGGCTCGCTCGACGAGCTGATCGAGGCCGCCGTGCCGGGTGGCATCCGCACCGAGGCCGCGCTGCAGCTCCCGGAACCGACGACCGAACTGGGGGCACTCGAACGTCTCCGTGCCCGGGCGGATCGCAACGTGGTCGCCACGTCGTTGATCGGCATGGGCTACCACGACACGTTCACGCCGAGCGTCATCGTGCGTCGGTTGCTCGAGAGCCCGGCCTGGTACACCGCCTACACGCCCTACCAGCCCGAGATCAGCCAGGGCCGCCTCGAAGCGTTGCTGAACTTCCAGACGATGGTCTCGGACCTCACTGCCATGGACATGGCGAACGCGTCGCTGCTCGACGAGGGCACCGCGGCGGCCGAGGCGATGACGCTGGCCCGTCGTGTCGACAAGTCGAAGCGGGACACGTTCTTCGTCGACGCCGACTGCCACCCGCAGACGATCGACGTGGTCCGCACCCGTGCCGAGCCACTCGGCATCAAGGTGCTGGTCGGCGACCCGTTCCGCGACCTCGACCCGACCGAGATCTACGCCTGCCTCGTGCAGTACCCGGGCTCGTCGGGCGAGGTCGCTTCGGTGGCGAAGATGACCGAGCTGGTCGAGCGGGTGCACGCCGAGAACGGTCAGGTCGCCGTGACGACCGATCTGCTGGCGTTGACGATGCTGACCCCTCCGGGCGAGTGGGGTGCCGACATCGTCGTCGGCTCCAGCCAGCGTTTCGGTGTGCCGCTCGGTTTCGGTGGTCCGCACGCCGGCTTCATGGCCGTGCGCGACCGCCACAAGCGTGCGATGCCCGGCCGCCTCGTCGGCGTGTCGATCGACAGCGCCGGTCGTCCGGCGATGCGACTGGCGCTGCAGACCCGCGAACAGCACATCCGCCGCGAGAAGGCGACGTCCAACATCTGCACGGCGCAGGTGCTGCTGGCGGTGATCGCCGGCATGTACGCCGTGTACCACGGGCCCGAGGGCCTCACCGCGATCGCTCGCCGGGTGCATGGCCTGACGACGACGCTGGCTCGTGGCCTGCGTGAGGCCGGTTTCGACGTCGTCAACGACCACTGGTTCGACACCATCACGGTCAACGTGCCGAACCGTGCGAAGAGCATCTCGTGGGCGGCCTATGACCTGGGCATCAACCTGCGTCGGACCGGCAGCGACACGATCGGCATCTCGCTCGATGAGACCACCACACCGGAGATCGTCGGCAAGGTGTGGCAGGCGTTCGGCATCGATGCCGCAGTGGCCGACGTCGAGGACGAGTCGATCTCCGGGCTGCCCGCCGACGCGGCCCGCACCAGTGAGTTCCTGACGCACCCGGTGTTCCACTCGTATCGCAGCGAGACCGACATGCTGCGCTACCTGCGTCGCCTGTCGGACAAGGACGTGGCCCTCGATCGGGCGATGATCCCGCTGGGCAGCTGCACGATGAAGCTGAACGCCACGACCGAGATGGAGCCGGTCACCTGGCCCGAGTTCGCTCGGATCCATCCGTTCGTGCCGCTCGATCAGGCCAGCGGGTACCTGCACATGATCCACGAGCTGGAGTCCATGCTCGTGGACATCACCGGCTACGACCACGTGTCGCTGCAACCGAACGCCGGCTCGCAGGGCGAGTTCGCCGGCCTGCTGGCGATCCGTCGGTATCACGAGGCGAACGGCGAGCCGGGCCGCGACATCTGCATCATCCCGGAGTCGGCACACGGCACGAATGCTGCGTCGGCGGTCATGGCCGGGCTGCGTGTCGCGGTGGTCCGCTGCGACGACTTCGGCAACGTCGACGTCGACGACCTGAAGGCCAAGCTCGAGGAGCACCGCGACACGGTCGCCGCGCTCATGATCACGTACCCGTCGACGCACGGCGTGTTCGAGGAGGCGGTCGGAGAGATCTGTGAGATGGTCCACGAGGCCGGCGGTCAGGTGTACGTCGACGGCGCCAACATGAACGCCCTCGTGGGGGTCGCCCCTCCCGGCGAGTGGGGTGGCGATGTCAGCCACCTGAACCTGCACAAGACGTTCTGCATCCCTCACGGCGGTGGTGGCCCTGGTGTCGGCCCGGTGGCGGTGAAGGCCCATCTGGCCCCGTTCCTGCCGAACCATCCGGTGGTGGCCGAAGCGGGGCCCGAGACCGGCCCTGGCGCGATTGCATCGGCACCGTGGGGTTCGGCGGGCATCCTGCCGATCCCGTGGATGTACGTGACCCTGATGGGCGGCGAGGGCCTCGTGCGGGCCACCCAGGTGGCGATCCTGTCGGCGAACTACATCGCCAAGCGACTCGAGAAGGCGTTCCCGACCCTGTACACGGGTCCGGGCGGCTTCGTGGCCCACGAGTGCATCGTCGACGTCCGGCAGTTCGAGCACGTCTCGAACGAGGACGTGGCCAAGCGGCTCATCGACTACGGCTTCCACGCCCCGACCATGTCGTTCCCGGTCGCCGGCACGCTCATGATCGAGCCGACGGAGTCCGAGAGCCTCGCCGAGATCGACCGTTTCTGTGATGCGATGCTGGCGATCCGCTACGAGATCGACAAGGTCGAGTCCGGTGAGTGGCCGATCGACGACAACCCGTTGGTCAATGCCCCGCATCCTGCCGAGGGCCTGCTGTCGACCGAGTGGACGCATCCGTACTCCCGCGAAGAGGCCGCCTACCCGGTGGAGTCCCTTCGGGCGGACAAGTACTGGGTCCCGGTCGGCCGTGTCGACAACGGCCACGGCGACCGCAACCTCGTCTGCGCTTGCCCCGACCCTCGAGCCTTCGAAGAGGCCTGACACGACCGCGGCCGAGCGCCGCGCACCTTCGCCCGGCACGTCGACGACGACCGGCGCCCCCTGCGGCCAGCGGGGGCGCCGGACTCGCCGTCAGCGGCGGTGGTCGGCCGGCTCACCCGGCGAGGCTGCCGTCCGCCGAAGCCACACCGGGGGCGGCTTCTCCCAGCGGCTGATGGTTCGTTCGACGCTGCCGGCGGTGAGGTGGGTGATCTGCC
>JAHDHM010000016.1 GCA_020631315.1 Acidimicrobiales bacterium | reverse complement strand
CCCGTCACCCCGTCACCCGAGTCGCTGATGCGAGTCAGGTTCGAGTTGTCGTCCCCGCCGATTGATGATTGCTCGCTCCCCCGTCGCTGCCTACACCGCCCTGCCGTAGAGGTCCGGGACTGGCTGGGTCCGTCGGGCCGTGCGGATCTCGTCCCACATGGCTCGCAGTTCCTCGGATGCCCGATATGAACGCCCACGCTTCTCGCCGACAGCGACGAGGAGTCCCGCCTTGGTCATCGCCGCAAGGTCGCGCGTTGCCATCGCGTCGCTGACCGGCTGTCCCGTCGATGACTCGGCGATCTTCGAGTAGAGCGACCGGCGCAGTCCCCAACCGCGGGCCGCATCAGACAGCGCCCCCACCGAGCGATCCGGCAACTCATGCCGTGCGGCGGCCTGCTCACACCGATCCCACAGCGCCTCGGCCTCCTGGATGCGACGCACCATCAGCGACGCCTGGCGCAGATGTGCGGTCAGACAGAACTCGATCCACGAGGTGGCCGACCGCTCAGGCGACCACGAGCCCTGCGTAACCCGTTCCAATGCGTCGTAGTACGCCGACGTGTTCCGCCCGAGATACTCCTCGATGCTCGAGAACTCCGGAGAGAGGATCCCGTCGCGGGCCAGCACGAAGCTCTGCAGGCAGCGCGCCATGCGCCCGTTGCCGTCGCTGAACGGATGGATCAACGTCAGGTTCAGATGCGCCATGGCTGCGGCGACCATCGGCGGCACCTCAGCCCCGTTGATCTCGTCGATCAGCTCAGCGAGCAGGGCTTCGACGAGATCACGATCTGGAGCTTGGTAGACGACATCGCCGTGTTCGTTCTGGGCCCACACCGCCCCCGGCCGCCACTGACCCGGATGCTTGGCGAGGTCGTGCTTGATCATCATGAAGTGCATCGACCTGATGAGCGACGCATCGATAGGGACCCCCGTCGGTGCGAGCTGCATCACGTAGGTCATCGCGTCGCGATACCCGCTGATCGCCGCTCGGGTCTCATCGTCGGCATCGAGCGGCTCCTCGCCGTCGATGACCGCTGCGACGTCCTCGACACTGGCGTGGTAACCCTCGATCGAGTTCGAGCCCTGAACGGCACGAGCAAACGTCGCCCGGCGCAGCGTTCCGTACCAGCGCCGCGGCGCCCGCAGATAGAAGCGAAGCTCATCGCCGAGCGCGTCGATCTGCCCGAGCACCTCCTCGTCCAAGGACGAGAGGACCGGCGTCGCGTAGATCATGAAGGGATTGTACTTATCAATTCGCCGCAGTGTGACGATAATTTATCGACATCGACGAGCGGAGCACGGGGCGTCGAACCGCGCCGCCAGCCAGGCTGCATCGGCCGATATGGTTCGAGGCGTGAGCGAACCGATCCTCTCTGCAGCGGAGCTGCATGCGATGAGCCCGGCCGAGCGCCGCGCCTCGTTCGAGGCGAGTCTGAAGGACAGCCTCGACGAGCTGGATCCCGAGTTCGCTGATCGGGTCCGCGTCCGGATCCAGAAGATCGCCTCACAATCCTCCAACCGTTGAGCGCGCGCCGAGTCGTTCGGGCCAGCCCGAGCTTCTTCGATGATCTCGACCGTCAGCTCCGAACCGACCGCAGTGAAGATGGCGAGCCGTCGACGAACGACTTCCAGTCGCTCGAACTCATCGAGATCGTCGACCGATTCGCCGAGTGCTTCGACGAGCTACCGGAAGCCATCCCGGGACGATCGGACTACAAGATGTTGATCTCGGCGGGCCGAATCGTGCGCGGCTACACCGTCGTCGCCCAGCTCATGTCGGACGGCACCGTCGAACTCATTGCGCTCGAGATCGATTCAGACTGGCAACCGTGACGTCGTTGCGAACGGATCACCGGGCTCCTCCGGAGGTTCGGTCGACACCGACCTCGTAGAGCCCACGGCCGCTGGTCTCGAAGTCCTGCAGCAGCTCGACCGCAGCGAGGCAGATCTGCTCGTCGGCCGCATCCACTGCGACCATGTTCCGTGAACTCCGTTCGACCAGCGCTCCGACACTCTCCAGTGCCTTGATGATCTCGGCGTGGTCGTCGATTCCGTCAGCCGAATACAGGCGGAACGTCGACCTCGGCGACGACTCCACGATCTCCGTGGCGCAGTAGTCGTAGCCATGCGCGGCCTCACACCGCACGACATCGCCGAGTGACAGCCCGAACACGAAGAACGGGATGCAGCAGATCCGGTAGCGGTCGCCACCGCAGTGCGCCGCCCACAGCTGCTCGAAGCACAACGGTTCCGAATCGTCCAGCGCGTGCATCAGCACGAAGTCCGCCTCATGTCGCCAGGCCGGATACCGGTGGGTCAGCTCACGGTTCGTCACGACGATCCCCCATGCCTGGCGCGACTCGCGCCGAACGATCATGCCGCTCCGTCGCAGGCAGAGCGCACTCGCAGTAGGTTATCTGATCAGATAACATCTGAGTCATGGGAGTTGCCGCAGTCCTCATCAGAGAAGCACGAGACGCAGCCGGCCTGAGCCTGGCCGAGCTGGCCGAGCGCGCCGGTACGTCGAAGCCGACACTGTCCAAATACGAGAACGGCCTGGTCGACCCTCGCGCAGAGACTCTGGATCGCGTGCTTCGCGCGTGTGGTCGATCGCTCCGGGCCAGCGATGGACAGCTCCCCGAGACCTCCAAGGAGCTGCAATCCCGCTTCGCGGCACGGTCCGGCCCGACGGCCGATGACGTCACCCGAACAGACGACGGCCGCGAACTCCGCAGCCTCGCCGATCTCCAAGCGTTCGCCACCGAGCTGCGAGATGAGGGCTTGCTCGGGTGACACCCGACGACGATGGCTACGGAGAACTCGACGAGGCCGGGATCTTCAAGATTCTGAACGACCACGACGTACAGTTCGTGATCGTCGGTGGTGCTGCGGCGATTCTCTGGGGCGCGGAGCGAGCAACACGGGACGTCGACTGCGTAGCTGAGCAATCAGCTGACAACCATCGACGACTGTGCGATGCGCTGCGGGCGATGGGAACTCCGCGACTCCGAATTGAAGGAGTCGACGATGAGACCGCAGGCCAACTCTCCCAGCAGTTGCTGCACCCGGACTTCTTCGCACGCACTGCGGCGTCGACCTGGCGCACGGACCTCGGCAGCATCGACGTCCTCAGCGGGATACCAGACCTGAACGGTTCGACAGTCGACTACGACGATCTTCGCCGGAGAGCGACCTTCATCCCGACAAACGAACTGAGGATCCCGGTGGCATCGCTCGACGACGTCATCGACTCGAAGACCCATGCCAACCGAGCCAAGGATCGCGAGGCGCTCCCCGAGCTCGAGGAACTACGACGGCGCATTCGCGACCGCGACGACGAGCGCTGACCGACGCGCGCTGGAGCCAGCTCGGCGTAGAAGCGCAGCTCCTCGACTGCGGCGATGAGCTCCGACCCCACCGGGGTCGCATATATTGGACTAATCCAATATATTTAAACCATGGTCGATGAGCTGCTGTCGCTGGAGGACGCCTCCTCCGTTCTCGGCGTATCAGTCGAGCGCGTCCGCCAACTCGTGCACTCCGGCGACCTTCCCGGCATTCGTTTCGGCAATGCCTGGGCTGTCCCCCGCGCCGCCGTCATCGCCCGGCGCCAAGCACCCGTGCGACGCGGTCGGCCCCTCGGTGCACGCTCTGCGTGGAACGCCATCGTCGCAGGAGGTGTCCAACTGGCGGATGTGGGCCGCTTTCGGAACCGGGGTCGATTGCGTCGCATCGAGATGAGCGTCGCCGGCGTCCAACACCTCGTGGCTGAACGCAGCGCCGCACTGAGCGGTGTTCACGGAGCCATCTCGTATGGCGAGCTGCTGCCCGAAGATCGGCAGAACCACCGGCTGTATCTGAGCGCACGTGCCTCGGGGGCGATCGGTAGCGAAGTTGCCGCCGTCGACGATCCACTCGGCAACGTCGAGGTGCGCGTCATCCCCGACGAAGTGTGGGACGACATCATCGATGCGTTCGCGTTGATCGACGGCCAGCGCATCGCTCCACGATCGGCGGTCGCCCTCGACCTGATGGGTTCCGGGGATCCACGACACTGGGTTGCAGCCGAGAGCCTCGTGGACCGCAATGCGGGCTGACGTGATTCGACTTCCGGCGCTACTCGGGCGCCAGGCCGAGTCGTGGGCTGCGCTCGCAGAGCTCGCCCCGACGTTCGGCGACAACTGGCTGCTGGTGGGCGGTCAGATGGTCTTTCTCCACGAGGTCGAACGCCAGTCAGCTGAGGTCCGCCCGACCGACGACATCGACGTGGTGGTCGACATACGCACGGAGCCGTCGGGGCTGCGACGGATCCATGGAGCGCTCGTCGCCGCGACCTTCATTCAGGACGATCCGAGTCCTGACGGCGCCGCGCACCGATATCGCCGAGGCGGCGCGACGATCGACGTCTTGGCACCGGACAACGTCGGCACACGGGCTCGACTCTCACTTGGACACGGCAGGACGATCCAGGCTCCCGGAACCACGCAAGCGTTCCGGCGGCTCGAGCTCGTCGACGTCGATGTCGCCGGAACTCGCACCACGATCCGCCGTCCAAGTCTGGTCGGCGCCCTACTCGGCAAGGCGGCTGCGGTCGCCAAGATCACCTCGCAGACTCCAGTGATCTCAGCGCTCTCGGCCGGAGCTCGCTGCAACTCCTCCTCGACGGAGGATGACGCGGCGAGCTGGACTGCAGCTGAAGCAGCATGAGGCGCCGATAGCGTTGGGGCTGATGTCGCCTCGTCAGCACCTGACCTTGGTGCTGCTCGCCGTCGTCGGCGTACTGACCGGCCACACCCTCGCCTACGAGGGACTCGGGGCCGCGCTCGGTGAACGTCACGACTATCTCGGACCGACTGCCCAGCTGATCGTGCCGTTGGCCATCGCGGGCCTCACTGCACTCGCATGGCGGGCCGCGGCGGCCAGCGACCTTCGCTCGATCGACGTCAGCTGGCGCCACCTCGCCGGCCTCCAGGTCGCCCTCTTCCTCGGCCAGGAAGCGACCGAGCTCGCCCTCGCCGAGTCGGCCGCAGCCGCTGACTACCGCACCATCGCCGTCGGCATCGTGCTGCAGCTCCCGATCGCTGCCGTTACCCGATGGGCATTGCGCCGGGGCGCCGAGATCGTCGACCGCCTGATCGTGCTCGCCCCGACGGTCGCACCGGTCAGCCGGGTCGTGCCGCTCCCTGCACTTGTCGCTCCGGTTCGAGCCGGCGCTCACATCGTTCGTCGTCAACGAGGACCGCCGCACCGGCGCTGACCCTCATCCGCAGGCGACCAACGGCTCGAACCGAGCCCAGGCCTGCACCTCTCGTCGGCGATCACGCCGACCACTGACGAACGAACCCGCGCCCGACGTGGCGCACGCCTTCGAGGAACCCACATGAACTCCCGTACCCCCGCACGCGCACTCTGGCGCCTGCTCGCAGCACTCGCTGCCTTCTCACTCATCGCCGCAGCCTGCGGTGACAGCGACGACACCACGCCCGCCCAGGTCGACACGACCGCTGCGGCCGAGACCACCGAAGCCATGTCCGCCGAGATGTCGGACGACGACATGGCCGACGACGACACGGCGGAGATGTCCGCCGACGACGAGATGTCCGACATGGACATGGACGCCACCGAGGGCGGGCACTCCCACGGTGAAGCGTTCGATGTCGACGACGCCACCGCACCGACGATCGACGTCGTCCTCGTCGACGATCCGGCGGGCGGTTGGAACCTCCGACTCGAGACGACGAACTTCCGGTTCGCTCCCGAGAACGTGTCGACCGACCACGTCGACGGCGAGGGACACGCCCACCTCTACATCGACGGCGAACGCCACGGCCGCATCTACGGCGAGTGGTATCAGGTGCCAGGCCTCACCGAAGGCGAGCACACGCTGCGGGTCGAGCTGTCCACCAACGATCACCGCACCTACGCCGTGGACGGCGAACCCGTCGACGACAGCGTCACCGTGACGGTGATGGCCGCCGATGCCAGCGACGACGCGCACGCAGATCATTCGGACGAGGGCCACGGCGACGAGGGCCACGATCACGACAGCGCCGAAGAGTCCTCAGGCGACGCAGCCGGCGCCGACGTGGTGATCGAGATCGAGATCGTCGACGGCTCGGTCGTCGGTGGCGTCGAGCAGGTCGCGATCCCGATCGGCAGTACGGTCGCCCTCGTGGTCACCGCCGACATCGACGAGGAACTGCACGTGCACGGCTACGACGTGTTCGCCGAGCTGACGGCGGGCGTGCCCGGCACGCTGGTGTTCGAGGCCCGCATCCCCGGCGTGTTCGAAGCCGAGCTCGAAGGCCGCGGCCAGCGCATCGTGGATCTCGAGATCTCGTGACCCCGGTGCTGCTCCCCCCGACGAGTGTGCTCGCGCACGGCGTCGGCGCCCGAGGTGACCTTCCGGTCGACATCGGCTTTCTCGCCTGGGGCGCCGGCCTCGTGCTGGTCGTGTCGTTCGCCGCGTTCGGAGTGTTGTGGACCACGCCGCGTCTCGCGGCGGCAGCCGAACGGTCGACGCCACTCGGCACCGGGCCGACCCGCGCTGTCGACGTGTTGGCCATCGTCGGCTCGCTGTTCGCCTTGGCCGTCTGGACGCTGTCGATCTCCGCGGCCTTCTGGGGCTCTCGGTTCTCGGTCCTGAACCCGGCGCCGTGGGTCGTCTACATCGCGGTGTGGACGGCGATGCCGATGATCTCGTTCCTGCTCGGCGACATCTGGCGGGCCGTCAGCCCGTTGCGATGGATGGCCAAGGGCATCGTCAAACTCCGCGGCGACCGCGAGCTCAGCGAGTACACGTTCGGTGCCTGGCCGGCCGCCGCGGCACTGCTCGGCTTCATCTGGCTCGAGTTGGCGTACCACGCATCGGACTCGCCCCGGGTGCTCGGCTGGCTGCTCGTCGGCTACTCAGCCTGGGCCGTGTTGCCCGCCGCGAAGTACGGCGTCGAGTGGACCGACCGCGCCGACGGCATCGGTTGGTGGTTCTCGATCGTCGCCTCGATGGCACCGTGGCGGCGACGCGAACAGCTCGAACGCCGAGTGCCCACCTCGGGCCTCGCCGACCTCCGAGTCGAGGACGGCGCACTCGCCGCCCTGCTCATCGTGCTCGGCGGCGCCACGTTCGACGGATTCAGCCGCACCGACTGGTGGAACGACATCGCCGGCGACCGCTTCGGATGGGGCCTGAGCGGCTACGCCTCACTCGGTCTCGTGTGGATTCTGCTGATCGTGGCGCTCGCCTACTTCGGCGCCGCCCGCTACGCCGACAGGGTCGAGACGAAGGGCGAACAGCTGCGAGCCGCCGACGCGTTCATGCCGTCGCTCGTGCCGATCGCGTTCGGTTACGGCATCGCCCACACGTTCTCGCTGCTGGTGTTCGTGGGGCAGACGCTGCTCATCCGCATCTCCGACCCGTTCGGCAACGGGTCCGACTGGTTCGGTACCAACACGTGGGTCGAGAACTACCAGGCCGTGTCGACCGACCTCATCGCCTGGGTCCAGGTCGGCGCCATCGTGATCGGCCACGTGCTCGGCGTGATGGTGGCCCACGACCGCGCACTCACCCGCCACGAACACCACGACGACGCGCTTCGCAGCCAGTACGCGATGGTCGTCGCCATGGTCGGCTACACCGTCGCCGGCCTGCTGCTGCTCGTCTCGGCGTAGCGACCTTCTCACTCGACATCGAACGTGTGTTCGACGTAGCTGGTAGACTCGACGGATGTCGACCACCTTCCAACGCCTGCCCGACCACACCGACCTCGACGAGCTGCCGTTGCCCGAGTTGGAGTCGTTCGTCACGGGCCACGCCGCCCTGGTCGCGTCCGAGACGGCGGAGTACCTGCGGTTGCTCTCGGCCTTCGACCGCCGTGAGGGCTGGCGGGGCGATGGTGTCCGCTCGTGTGCCCACTGGCTGAGCTGGAAGGTCGGCACCAACCTCCGGACCGCGCACGAACAGCTTCGCGTCGGACGAGCGCTCGCGGAGCTGCCGCTGACGACGGCAGCGTTCCGGGAGGGTCGACTCACCTACTCCCGGGTTCGAGCCATCACCAGGGTCGCGTCGCCGACGAACGAGGCCGGCCTGGTCGAGCGAGCGATGGTGTGCACCGGCGCCCAACTCGAGCAGATCGTCCGCGCCTACGAACAGATGCGGCAGCTCGACGATGACACCCCTCCGCCAGCTCCCGAGTGTCGCCTGCGCCAGCTGTCCGATGATCGGTCCGTGCTGACGGTGAAGGGCAGCCCGGCCGACATCGAGTTGATCTGGCGGGCCATCCACGCCGCCATGACGTACGACGAAGAACGACCCGTCGACGAACGCCGAGCCGACGCACTCGTCGCCATCGCGGACAGCTACCTCGCCGACGGACCAGTCGACCGCTCGGGAGCAGACCGCACCCCGGTCGTCGTCCACGAACACCGGACAACCACCGACTGCCCCGGGGCGTTCGGCGACGCCGAAGGCCAGAAGCGACGGCGCAGCCGGAGCGACGTTCCGCGGAACGCCGGGAAGACGCCCGGGCCGCTGACGCGGGCCCACCTCGACGACGGCACGCCGCTCACCCGCACGGAGCACGACCGACTGACCTCCGATGCAGCGACGATCGAAGTCAACATCGGCCCCGACGGCGAACCGACGATCGGGCGGAAGTCGTCGGGCATCTCGGCAGGACTACGCCGACAGCTCAACGAGCGAGACGCCAACCGGTGCCAGTGGCCCGGCTGCTCCGCACGACACCACCTGCACGCCCACCACGTCATCCACCGCTCGCACGGAGGTCCCACCGTGCTGTCGAACCTCGTGCTGCTGTGTGGCCATCACCACCGAGTCCTCCACCACGCCGGCTACGAACTCCGACGCACAAGAGGCGAATGGGAAGCCATCCGGCCCGACGGCAGTGCTGTCGATCCCCGACCGATCGTCGTCAGCGTTCCGCGGAACGCTCTGGAGCCGGCGACGCCGTCACCGTTCAAGGTCGTCGCGAGATGGCTCGGCGAGCCCCTCGACCCGACACAACTCAACCCACTCGACGACTGAGGCCCCTCAGTCGATGAAGCGGTGGAGGGCTCGCGCGGCGAGGCCGCCGAACAACGCCACCCCGAGCACGACTGCGACCAGACCCGGCCAGGTCTCGGCCCACGTCACGCCGCCGTCGACGAAGCCGGTGCGGGCCAGTTCGAGGATCTGCGTCATCGGGTTCCAGCGAGCTGCCGTCGTCAGCCAGCCGGTGGTGAGATCGAGCGGCACCTGGGCCGTCGACACGAACAGCACCATGAAGATGCCGATCGAGAACAGCGGCGCGATCCGCTGGTCCTTCACCGTGTAGATCAAGCCCAGCGAGAAGCAGCTGCCCATGATCGACACCGTCGTGATCGCCAGCACCAACAGCGGCAGTCCGAGGACATCCGTCGGCCGAGCCCCGAACGCCAGACCCAACAGGAACACACACCCGGCGACCACATACGTCCGCACGAGTGCGAGGCCGACCGTGCCGAACAAGATCGCCATCCGACGGCCCGGTGCCAGCAGCAACCGGTCGAAGAAGCCGTTGTCGATGTCGACCGCTGTCGCGAACCCGGCACCAGTGCCGCCGAACGCCGCCGCCTGCAACAGCATGAACGGCAGGTACCAGTTGGCCACCGAGTCCGTCGGGAAGCCCGGCAGGTCCGTGACCGCCCGGTACAACCCGACGTAGACCACGAAGAAGAAGCCGGGGAAGAAGAACGACTGCACGATGATCGCCGGAAAACGCAACGTACGCAGCACCCCTCGCCAGGCGACGGCCTTCGTCGATCGCCACATCGTCGGCGAGTGAGCAGGCAACGGAGCGGCACCCGACGACTGCGTCGGCACGGCAGCGGTCATGCCCCGCTCCGGCGCAACGTGTCGACTGCCAACGCGTTCAACACGACCATCAGCGCCGCGGTCACCGCCACGGCCACCGCCGCCGAACCCCAGGCAAAGCCGTCGATCACCAGCTCACGCGTGGCGTCGACGATCCACGACACCGGGTTCACGGCCGCCACACGCTCGAACCAACCGCCCGACAACTCCGGCGGGAAGAACGCCGACGACAGGAACACCGCAGCGAAGAAGATCGGGAAGAAGCCGTTCACGGCCTCGACCGAACCGGTCCGCATCGCCACCACCAACGCGAACGAGCCGATGGCACCGGCGAACGCCGCCGACACCAGCATCAGCACCACGACTGCCTGCGGACCACCCGCCACCGTGGCGCCGAACACGACGAACACGAGCACGAACGCCAACGTCTGCACCATCGCCAGCAGCATCACCCCGGCCAGACGGCCCGTCAGCAACGCAGCCCGATTCACCGGGGCGGCACGCAGACGATCAGCGAAACCGTTCTCCATGTCGATCGCCATCTCGTTGCCGACCGACGTGGCACCGAACATGACGCCCTGAATGATCGTCGCCGGGAGGATGAACGTCAGGAACGAATCGACCTCGGGGAACCCGGGAAGCTCACGCGTCCGATCGAACGCTGCACTGCTCACGGCACTGAAGAACAACGGGAAGACGATCGCCGGCGCCCACAGCTGCGGCTGGCGGATGATCCCTCGGATCGACCGGCGAGCCATCGCCGACGCCGGTGCGACGACGCCGGCCTTCATGAGTGACGGTCGCCCAACTCAGTCATCGCCGGCGCCCTCGAGCCGACGACCGGTCGCCTCCGCGAACACGTCGTCGAGGCTGGGTTCGTCGAGCTCCATGCGCAGCACGGTGATCGACGCCTCGTCGAACGCCCGGACCACGTCGGCTAGCCGAGACGCACCGCCTTCGAGACCGATCGCCATGCGACCCTCGCGGGCAGGCCGAGGTGAACCGAAACCGGCCAACACCTCGCGAGCGCGCTCACGTTCGTCGGGGCTGATGTCCATGCGCAGCGTCGGGTCGCCGACCGCTGCCTTCAACGTGTCGGGCTTCCCCTCCCGCACGATCACGCCACCATCGATGATGCCGATGCGGTCGGCCAGCTGGTCGGCCTCTTCGAGGTACTGCGTGGTGAGGAAGACGGTGGTGCCCAGCTCGCCGTTGAGACGCCGCACTTCTTCCCACAACGACTGGCGCGACGTCGGGTCGAGGCCGGTGGTCGGCTCGTCGAGGAAGAGCACCCTCGGCTCGTGGATCAGGGACATGGCGAGGTCGAGCCGGCGCCGCATGCCACCTGAGTACGTACCCACCCGACGGTCGGCCGCGGCGGACAGACCAACCCGTTCGATCAGCTCCGCACCACGCTCGGCGGCCAACTGGCGCGGGATGCCGTGCAAGGTCGCCTGCAGGCGCACCAACTCGGTGCCCGTCATGATCGGATCGATCGCCGCGTCCTGCAGCGCCACACCGATCGACGCACGGACCGCGTCGGCGGCCGCCACCACGTCATGCCCGGCCACCGTCGCCCGACCAGACGTCGGCCTCAACAGGGTCGTGAGCATCCGCACCGTGGTCGACTTGCCCGCACCGTTCGGGCCGAGGAAGCCGTACACCTCGCCGGGCGCGACCTCTAGGTCGACGTCGCGGACCGCGACGAGATCACCGAAGCTCCGGCCGAGGCCCTCGGCCAGAACCGGTGACGTCACTCGCCGCGGACCAGACGTTCGAATCCGGGCCACAGCCACGACGCCGGGATGTCGGCGGTGTCGCCGCCCCGGGTCGTGAGGCGATACAGCGTCTCGCCCTCGGTCACGAGCGAGAACCGCTCACGAGCGATGCGGCTCACCGACAGCCGATCGTTGAACTGATCGAGCTCGGCCTCGACGGCAGCGATCTCGGCCTGGGTCTCGGCCAGCTGCGCACGACGGTCCGCCAGCTCTGCCCGCTGGTCGAGGTACTCCCCCGTCGGGAAGACCGCGGTGAACAGTACGACGAGCACCACGCCGAGCGCAACGAGACCGGCAGTACCGAGCACGGCGACGCGGGCGATCCGCCCCGGCTGCCTCGACGCCTCAGCCTCGTCGGGGGAGGACTCGCGACGCTGCGCGGCAGCCCGCGTCGGGGCAGCTGCCTCGCTTCGTGGTGTGCGGAGCCGCCGCGAGGGCGGCGCGGTGATCGACGTCATCGACCAGCCAGTGCGGCGGCGCCCCAGTAGGCGGCGGCCTCGCCGAGATCGGCTTCGATGCGCAGGAGCTGGTTGTACTTGGCGACACGGTCGCTTCGAGCCGGAGCGCCGGTCTTGATCTGACCGCAGTTGGTGCCCACCGCCAGGTCGGCGATGGTGGCGTCCTCGGTCTCGCCGGAACGGTGCGACATGACGCTCGTGTAGCTGTTGCGGGTGGCGAGACCGACGGTGTCGAGCGTCTCGGTGAGCGTGCCGATCTGGTTGACCTTCACCAGGATCGAGTTGGCGACGCCGGCCTCGATGCCACGGGACAGGCGCTCGACGTTGGTCACGAAGAGGTCGTCACCGACGAGCTGCACACGGTCGCCGACGGCGTCGGTGAGCGCTGCCCAACCGTCCCAGTCCTCCTCGTCCATGCCGTCCTCGATCGACACGATCGGATAGCGGTCACACAGGTCGGCGAGGTAGCCGGCGAAGTCGGCAGGACTCAGGCTGCGGTTCTCGCCGGCCAACACGTACTGGCCGTCCTTGAAGAACTCGGTGCTGGCGGCGTCCATGGCGAGCGAGATGTCGGTGCCGGGCGTGAAACCGGCGGCCTCGATGGCCTCCATCAGCAGCATCAGGGCCGCCTCGTTGGAGTCGAGGTCAGGGGCGAAGCCGCCCTCGTCGCCGAGCGCCGTGCTGAGGCCGCGGCTGCCGACGATCTTCTTGAGTGCGTGGTAGGTCTCGACGCCCCAGCGCAGGCCCTCGGAGAACGACGCCGCCCCGACGGGCATGATCATGAACTCCTGGATGTCCACGTTGTTGTCGGCGTGCTCGCCACCGTTGATGACGTTCATCATCGGCACCGGCAGGACGTGGGCGTTGGGGCCGCCGATGTAGCGGTACAGCGGCAGGTCGAGATGATCGGCGGCCGCGTGGGCGACGGCGAGCGAGCAGCCGAGCAGGGCGTTGGCGCCGAGGCGACCCTTGTTCGGCGTGCCGTCGAGATCGAGCATCTGATGGTCGATGAACCGCTGGTCCGTGGCGTCGTGGCCGACGAGAAGATCGGCCAGCTCACCGTTCACGTTGGCGACGGCGGTCGACACGCCCTTGCCGACCCAGGTGTCGCCACCATCACGCAGCTCGACGGCCTCGAACTGCCCGGTCGACGCTCCGGACGGCACGATGGCCCGCCCACTCGCTCCGGAGTCGAGCATGACCTCGACCTCGACCGTGGGGTTGCCACGGGAATCCAGAACCTGACGACCGACGACGTGGTCGATGATGCTCATGGGGCATGCCTTGCTGCACTCGGTGACCGAACGCCTACGGAGGGTACAGAAACGAACGCGGCTGTGTCAGCAGTCTCGGGGCATCCTCAGGACAGCAAAATGTCAGATCGGCGAGTGACCAGGTGGGTCCTCGCCGGCCGCCACTGCGCGCTTGGCCATGGCCCAGCGATCGAGCAGTTCGTCGGTGCTGAGGGCGTGCAGATCGACGCCGTCGGCCGCTGCTCGCAGCTCGAGGTCACGCACCCGGCCACGGAACACCCGTGCCGATGCACGCAGAGCAGCGTCGGGGTCGATGCCGATGTCGCGGGCATGTGCGATCGACGCCAGCAGCACGTCGCCGAACTCGCGAGCCCGGCCGTCGTCGTCGGATTCGGCGTCGAACTCGGCGAGCTCCTCGTCGATCTTGGCTCGCGACATCGAATGATCGGGCCAGACGAAACCGACCGTGCGTGACTTGTCGATGAGCTTCGCCGCCAACGCCAGCGGGGGCAGGGCCGGCACGTTGTCGACCACGCTGCGCGCACCCGACTCGGACAGCTTCGCCTGCTCCCACGCACTCTCCGAGGGCCCGTCGGGCGAGTTCTCCGGATCGCCGAACACGTGCGGATGGCGGCTGATCAGCTTCTCGGCGATGCCGTCGATCACGTCGACGAGGTCGTACGCGCCGACCTCGTCGGCGATCGTCGAGTGCAGATACACCTGGAACAGCACATCGCCGAGCTCTGATGCAACGGCGTCATCGTCGATCGGGTCGGCCTCGATCGCCTCGGCGGTTTCGTAGGCCTCTTCCAGCAGATGCCGGACGAGGCTCTGGTGGGTCTGCTCGGCATCCCACGGACACTCGGTACGCAGTCGCCGTACGAGGCGCGCGAAGTCGGCCGATGCGGCGGCCACCGAGCGGGGAACCTCGGGCACGAACACCGACGTGAGGTGGTCGGCGTCGACCACCTCGTCGAGCTCATCCCACGCGACCTCGGCCACCACCTCGTCAGCCAGGCCGAGATGGTGCAGGACCACCGCCCGCTCGGGCTCGCGGTGCCCGAACGCGAAGCGGACGTCGTTCATGACCTCGGCCGAGTGGCACTGGCCGATGAGCACCGCCCCCGACAGATCGTCGACGACCTCGTCCAGCACCAGCGCGTCGACCAGCGTCACACCCGCTTCGACAGGATCGACCCGCAGGCGCGCCCACGACAGGTCGAGGAACGACAACGCAGGAAGGATGTCGACCTCCACGCCGCCGTGCGCGACGAGCAGCTCGACCGTGTGCTCGGCCACCGTCGGCGCACCCGGCACGAGGTACAGCACGTCACCTTCGCCGGCGAGCCGCACGAGATCGTCGACGATCGTCGCGTAGACGTCGGCGAAGCTGTCCGCCGACTCGTACACGTGGTCGTACGACGGGGCGTCGATCACGTCGGCGGCAGGATGACGAGCCGTACGCAGCCGAACCAGGTCGTGCTCGGCGACGGCTGCGGTGGTGATCGGTGTCAGCAGATCGGCACCGGCCGGGCCGAGGCCGCCGACGACGATCCGTGGCATCGAGACGACGCCGCTCAGCTGTTGGCCAGCGGATCGGCCGGGTTGATGCCCGTACCGCTCCACGTGCCGACCGACGGGTCGAGATAGACATCAGCGGCGACACTGCGTTCGGCCAACCACGCCTGGAGGAGCCGCTGACGCGACAGCGCCTCGGCCTCGATGAGCAGCTGCTCCGGCGGCGGGTCACGACGGATCACGTGGGCACCGAACTGTGAGGCGACCGGAGCACTGATCTCGCCGACCTCGAGCTCGACGAGCGCCGCCGCGAACTCCGGCACCCACTGCGACGGCGGCACGCAGCCGAGATCGCCACCCTGGGCACCACTGCCCGGGTCGGTGCTCAGCTCCATCGCCAGCGCGGCGAAGTCCTCACCGGCGTCGAGACGGGCGAGCACGTCGAGCGCTTCGGCTTCGGTGTCGACGAGGATGTGCGACACGCACGGCAGCGTGTTGGCCAGGTTCAGCGCCTCTTCCTCGACATCGGCCGGATCGAGCACCGCGTCGGCCGCCGAGCTGAGGAACGTGTTGAGATCGGCCTGGAAGTTGGCCGGGTCGTCGAGTGCAGGGACGGTGACACCCGCGGCCTCCATCTCAGGGCGAGCGGCCTCGATCTGGATCATCGTGCCGAGCGCCTGAGCCACGCCAGGGCCGCCGAGCGACACGCCCGACGCCAGGACCGGATCGGCGAGGCCGTCGGAGCTCAGCGGGGCGGCGCCACTGGAGCCGTAGACACCGGCGAACTCCTCGGCGGTGATCTCCTCACCGTTGACCACGGCGAGGACGTCACGATCGACGTCGTTCGAGCAGGCCGTACCGATCAACACGACGGCCAACGAGATGGGGAGGAGGCGACGAATCACAGCAAGAGAGCCTAGAGGCAGCTCAGTCGTCGAGCGGGCGCAGCTCGGTCAGGAACGCGATGAGCTCGTCGACCAGGCCCTTGCCCACCTTCACCGGAAGGTGCACCTCTTCGACGTCCTCCTTGTACAGCGCCTTGCGCGACAGCCGCTTCAGACGGGTCTGTTCGCTGATCCGCAGCTCCATCGGGAGGATCTTCGCGATCGTGTTCCGCAGGATCGTGATCTCGGTGATCCCCCGCGGATGGCACACGGCCCGCAGACGAGCCAACGCCAACAGATGCTGCGCCGGATCCGGGATCGGGCCATAGCGGTCCTGCCACTCGGCGGCGATGTCGTCGACCTCGCCATCGGCGGTGACCGCGGCCAGACGGCGGTACGCCTCGAGCCGCTGCTCCTCCCGCTCGACGTAGTCGTCGGGCAGATAGGCGGCCAGCGGCAGGTCGATCTTGATCTCGACCGGCTCGGGGACGGGTTCGCCCTTCAGCTGGGCGACCGCCTCGGTCACCATCTGGCAGTACAGGTCGTAACCGACCGCGGCGATGTGGCCAGACTGACCCTCGCCCAACAGGTTGCCGGCGCCACGGATCTCGAGGTCACGCATGGCGATCCGAAAACCCGAACCGAGCTCGGTGGCCTCGCCGATCGTCTTCAGACGCTCGTAGGCCTCCTCGGACAACACCTTGTTCTGCGGGTGGAACAGATAGGCGTAGGCCCGCTGACCCGAACGGCCGACACGACCACGGATCTGGTGCAGCTGACCGAGCCCGAGCATGTCGGCCCGGTCGACCACCAGGGTGTTCACCGACGGCATGTCGATGCCCGACTCGATGATCGTCGTGCACACCAAGACGTCGTACTTGCCGTCCCAGAAGTCGATGATGACGCCCTCGAGACTGCCCTCGTCCATCTGACCGTGGGCCACGGCGACACGAGCCTCGGGCACCAACGAGCGCAGGTCGTCGGCCACCTTCTCGATGTCGGCCACCCGGTTGTGCACGAAGAACACCTGGCCCTCGCGCAGCAGCTCGCGGCGGATCGCCTCCGCGACCGCGCGCTCGTCGTACTCGCCGACATAGGTGAGGATGGGCTGACGTTCCGACGGCGCCGTCTGCAGCAGCGACAGGTCGCGGATGCCGGTCAGCGACATCTCGAGCGTCCGCGGAATCGGCGTGGCCGACAACGTCAGCACGTCGACGTCGGCCTTCATCTGCTTGATGTGCTCCTTGTGGGTCACACCGAAGCGCTGCTCCTCGTCGATGACGAGCAGACCGAGCTGATGGAAGTCGATGTCCTGACCGAGCAGGCGGTGCGTGCCGACGACCACGTCGACCGAGCCGGTCTTCACACCTTCGATGACCTCGCGCTGCTGGGCCGCGGTCAGGAATCGGGACAGCACCTCGACCCGCACCGGGTAGGCAGAGAAGCGGTCCGAGAACGTCTGGTGGTGCTGCTGGGCGAGCAGCGTGGTCGGGACGAGGATGGCGGCCTGCTTGCCCGCTTGAACGGCCTTGAAGACGGCCCGCATGGCCACCTCGGTCTTGCCGAAGCCGACGTCGCCACACACGAGGCGGTCCATCGGCGACGAGTCCTCCATGTCGGCGTGGATCTCGTCGATGGCCTTCAGCTGGTCCTGCGTCTCCTGGTACGGGAAGGCGTCGGCCAGCTCCCGCTCCCACGGGGACTCCTCGGGATAGGCGAAGCCCTCGGTGGTCACGCGGCGCTGGTAGAGCACCACCAACTCCTGTGCGATCTCCTGGACCGCCGACCGCACCTTGGCCTTCGCCTTCGCGAAGTCGGCGCCACCCATCTTCGACAGCGACGGCGTCTCGCCGCCCGAGTACGGCCGGATCAGATCGATCTGATCCGACGGCAGGTAGAGCTTGTCGGTGCCCTTGTACTCGAGGATCAGGTAGTCGCGCTCGACGCCCATGATCTTGCGGGTGACCATGCCGGCGTACCGGGCGACACCGTGATGGTGATGGACGACGTGGTCGCCCTCGTGCAGGTTCTCGAACGCCGAGGCCTGACTCTTGCGACGAGGACGAGCCGCTCGGTGGGTGCGTCGACGGCCGGTGATGTCCGACTCGGCCAACACGCCCAGGCCGATGTCGGGCATCAGCACGCCACGCTCGATGGGCGCCACCACGACGTGACCGCCAGGCTGACCGAGCGCCGACGGATCGACACCGTCGTGCAGCGTCAGCTGGACACCTTCCTGGCCGAGCGTCTCGACCAGGCGCGCTGCGGTACCCGCACCGTCTGCGGCGACGACGAGGGTCCCGCCCTTGGCGAGCAGCTCCTTCATCTGTGCCATCAGCCGACTCGGGTCACCGGCGACCGGCTCCCACGCACTCACCGGGAAGGTCACGGCATCCGGACCGTCGGCGACGTTGGCGACCGTCCACGCTGCCGCCTCGGTGCCGGCCAGCAGCCGGTCGAAGTCGACGTGCAGCTGGGGGAACGTCTCGTGGCTGCCGTCCGCAGCAACTGCACCCCACGTGCCGGCCAGCGACTCGGCGAGATCGCGTTCCTCGGCCAACAGGTCGGCAGCGCGGTCGCGTAGGCGTCGCGGCTCGGCCAACAGGATCTGGGCGTCGTCGTCCAGCAGATCCATCAGGACCTTGGGCTCGTCGACCAGCCACGGCAACCACGACTCCATGCCGTCGAAGAACTCGCCGTCGGCCAACCGCTGCCAGTGCTCGCGACCCCACGACGCCGAACCGATGAGACCCTCGGCACGCAACGCCACCGCGTCGTCGGGCAGGACCTCACGGGCCGGGAAGATCCGGGTCGACTGCAGGTCGACCGTCGACCGCTGGTCGGCGACCGAGAACTCGGTCAGGCGATCGACCTCGTCACCCCACAGATCGATGCGGACCGGCGAGTCGGCCGTCGACCCGAAGACATCGACGATGCCGCCACGCACCGCGACCTCGCCACGGTGTTCGACCTGGAACTCGCGCCGATACCCCTGCAGCACCAGCTGCTCGACCAGCTCGCTGGGGTCGACCGTGTCGCCCGGCCGGATCTCGACCGGCTCGGCGGACAACCCGAACGGCGAGATGCCCTGCACCAGTGCCCGGACCGGGGCGACGATCACGTCGGGCTGCTCGTCGGCGCCGCGCAGACGCCACAGCACCTCGAGCCGGCGACCCATGGTCTCGATGCCGGGGCTCACCCGCTCGAACGGAAGGATCTCCCACGCCGGGAACACGGCGACCGCCGTGTCGCCCAGGTACTGGCGAAGGTCCGCACCGAGCCGCTCCGCCTCGGCCGTGGTCGGCACCGCCACCACGATCGGCCGACGACCGCTGCGACGGACCATGCCCGCGATGGCGAGCGCTCGGCCGGCTTCGGGAATCGCGACCACACCATGGCGGCGGCCGAGCAGTGCGATGAGCGACTCGTGAGTGGCGACGAGGCCGGGAACTGCCCCGAGCGGTCCGGTGAGGCTCAACGATCGTCCTTGCGGTTGTACCGGTTCATCGTCTCAGCCAGCCCGTGCGCGAGGTAACACTCGACGGCATCGGCTGCTTCTTCGACGACGATGTCGAGCTCGGCCCGATCGTCCTTGCCCGGCCGCTTGAGCACGTGATCGCGCCCGGCCTGGCGCCCCTGGGGCCGGCCCACACCGATGCGGACCCGCACGTAGTCCCGGGTCCCGAGGTGCTGATCGATGTTGCGCAGGCCGTTGTGGCCTGCGTGGCCACCACCCTGCTTCACCTTCAGGCGCCCAGCCGGCAGATCGACCTCGTCCTGGACGACCACGATCCGGTCGGCGCTGGTGATGCCATACCGCGGCACGAGCAGTGCCACCGCCTCACCGCTCAGATTCATGTACGTCTGCGGGAAGGCTGCCACGACCCGATCGGTGCCGATGTCGAACTCGGCGACCAACGAACGCTCCTTGCGGGCAGGAGCGAGCTCGCCCGTCGTCCCCGGGCGCGCATGTCGACGAGCGAGGATGTCGAGCACCTCGACACCGATGTTGTGACGGGTACCGACGTAGTCGGAACCAGGGTTTCCCAGGCCGACGACCAGCAGCGAGGCCGGAGTCCCGCGGCGATCGGAGGCCCGGCCGAAGACCGAGCCGCCCGCCACGATCAGCCCTCGGAGGCCTCGGCGTCGTCGCCCTCGGCAGCCTCGGCGCCCTCACCGGAGACGGCGGCACGGCTGAGCGAACCGGAGACCACGGGGGACTCCTCGTCGAGCTCGGTGGTGACACCCTCGCCCAGATCGAGATCGGCGATGCGGATCGGGTTCTCGAGGGTGAGCGGCGCGAGGTCGACCTCGATGACGCGGGGGATGTTGGTCACGCCGGCCACGATGACGAGCGTGCCCATGAGCTGCTCGGCGATGCCGCCCTGACGACCGAGCTCGGTCGCCTCGCCGACGAGCACGACCGGGACCTCAGCGGTGACGCGCTGCTTGGCGTCGACGCGCAGGAAGTCGATGTGCTGCACCTTGTCCTTGATCGGGTGGATCTGGACGTCACGCACGAAGGTCAGCTGATCGGCACCATCGATCGACAGGGTGATCACTGCGTTCGCGCCGGCGGCGTTGAGCACGCGGCGGAACTCGAGACGGTCGACCGTCACCGAGACGGGCTCGTCGCCGGCGCCGTAGACGACGGCCGGGACCTTGTCCTCAGCGCGGAGGCGACGCGACGGGCCGGATCCGTGCTCGCGGCCGGTCGTGGCGGTGAGGATGTTCTGTTCCATTGGGGCGATGCTCCTGGGGGTGCGTCCGCCGGAGAGCGGCGCTGACGCGACGACGGGGCCGGTGTTCGTCCACGGGCCGACCGGTCATGTTAACGGCTGAGCGGCACGGCGTCACCAGGTGATCTGCGTCAGGCCTGGTTCTCTCCGTCGAAGATCTCCGACACGGACGAATCGGCGTAGATCGCCCGGAGCGCCGCGGCGAACACGGGCGCCGCCGACAGGACCTCGAGCTTGTCGAACTCCTTCTCCGGCGGCACCGGCAAGGTGTTCGTGATGATGACCCTCGACAGCGACGAGTTCTTCATGCGATCGACCGCGGGACCCGAG
>JAHDHM010000402.1 GCA_020631315.1 Acidimicrobiales bacterium | reverse complement strand
GGGTGGCGTCATCAACCAGGTGATCTTCGACGCGTACGTGGCTGACTCTCCGTACGTGGGCAGGGACGTGTCCGGTTCGGTCGAGCGCGTCCTCGAGACCACGGCCGACGGTCTGCGAGCCTTCTACGACCGCTGGTACCGGCCCGAGCACATGGCCGTCGTGGCGGTCGGCGACCTGCCGGTCGACCAGCTCGTGCAGCTCATCACCGACGAGTTCTCCGACATCGAGCCCCGCACCGACGAGGTGGTGGAACAGCCCGACCGCAGCGCACCACTGCTCGACGAGATGGTGATCGACGTCGTCACCCATCCGGACGGCCCCGAGCCGCGGGTCTCGCTCGACTACGCCCTGCCGTACTGGGATCCGTCGACCGTCGGCGGCGAACGAATGCTCACGATCGAGAACGTCACCAACCGGGTGCTGTCGATCATGCTCGACACCGCCGCCCAGCGGGGCACGATCGACGTGCTCAGCCCCGGTGGCAGCGCCTTCGGCTTCACCCGTGAACGCCGGTTCTTCGGCTTCAACTACGGCGGCGACGACCTGGCAGCGGCGACCGAGGACGTGATCGGCCTCATCTCGTCGGCGGCCCGTGACGGTGTCGACCCGACGGCGTTCGATCGCGTCGTGGCGTCGATCTCGGCGGGCGTCGAACAGGAACTCGCCGGCCTGGGCTCACGCCAGGACGCCGACATCGCCGGCGCCCTCGTCCAGCTCCACCTCGAGGGCGTCCCGTTCGACGACCTCGTCGAGCGCACCGAGCGTCAGCTGGCGCTGCTCGACAGCCTCACCGTCGACGACGTGAACGACTACCTCGCCTGGGTCATGCCCCAGTCGGCTCCGATCGCCGTTGCGTACGGCAACGACCCGGACGACATCACCGTCGCGGCACTCGAGGCAGCGGTGCAGGCCGGTCTGGCAGCCGAGTCGACGGTCGACATCGGGACGGGCAGCGACGTGACACCCGGCCAGGAGCTCATGGCGGCACCCGATCGCATCCCGGCCGTGTCGGTCGCCGCGGTCGACCTCGAAGCCGTCGACGCGACCGAGGTCGTGTTGGCCAACGGCATCCGGGTCTTCATCGCCGAGTCCGACATCTCCGAAGGCGGCGTCGTGCTGCTGGCGACCGCCGAGGGCGGGTTCTCCGTGCTCGAGCCGGGCGACGGCATCCCGCTGCAGATCGCCTCCCAGGCCGCGTCACGCAGCGGTGTCGGCGACTTCGACCGGGTCGACCTCGGCACGATCCTGTCCGACCGCAACGTGAACCTCGACCCGTTCGTGACGCTGTTGCAGGAGGGCTTCCAGGGCTCGGCCAACAGCGACGACATCGAGACGCTCTTCCAGCTGCTGCACCTGGCCATCGTGTCCCCACGGGTGGACGAGGCCGCATGGCGAGAAGCGCTCGACGACGTCGACTCGGCGGCCACGTACTACGCGACCGACCCCAGCGGTTCGGCGTTCGTCGAACTCATCGACGCACGCCACGGCGACACCGGCTACCACGACCTCGCTCCGGACCCCGCAGTGGTGGGGGCGCTCACCGCCGACGACGCCCTGGACCTCGTCACCGAGCGCCTCGGCGCCGTCGACGACATGACCGTGGTCATCGTCGGCGACATCTCGACCACCGTCGTCGTCGAACTCGCCGAGCGCTACCTGTCGGACCTCCCGTCACGCCCGGCCGACACGTGGGTCGACCGCACCAACCCGCCGCCCGACGGGGTCGTCACCCGCACCGTCTCGGCCGGTGCCGACGGCGCCGGCGGCGGTTTCGACGTGCTGCTCACCGCACCCGGCGAAGTGTCAGACCGTGAACGCGCCGGCATGGCGATCCTCCAGTCCGTCATCAACGCCCGCTTCTTCGAGTCGATCCGCGAAGAGCTCGGGGCCTCCTACAACGGTGGCTCTGCGTTCATCACCGAGGCCGATCCCGACGAGCCCGGCATCGAGATGTTCATCAGCGTCGACGCCGACCCGGCACGCCTCGACGAGGTGCACGCCCGGATGGTCGACGAGCTGACGACGATCGCCGAGAACGGCATCACCGAGGAGGACTTCGAGGAAGCGGTGGCGATCGCGGTCAACGACCTCAACTTCATCTCCAACGGTGACCTGCTGACCGAGCTGTTGGAGGTCGCCGAACACGGCGACGACGCGTGGACGCTCCTCGCCCAGTTCATCGAGCTCGATCGGCTCCGCCGCAGCGACGTCGACGCCCTCGCGGCCCGCGTGCTCGACCTCGACCAGCGCATCGAGATCTTCCGCCGCGACGGCTGACGCTCAGGCTCGCCCGATCTGACGGGCTCGCTGTGCCCTCAGGCTCGCCCGATCTGACGGGCTCGCTGTGCCCTCAGGCTCGCCCGATCTGACGGGCTCGCATCATCGCGACGGTGTTGCCGGCGCCCCAGCGCTTCTCTTCGAGTGCGAGCAACATCGCCGCGACGTTGGCGTCGCGATGTCGTTCGAGCTCGCGGATCGAGTACTTCCCGCTCTGCTCGTCGGACTGGTCGGCGATGCGCTGGACCAGCTCGTCGGTCAGCTCGGGCACGTCCATCAGCTTGGTCCACGGCCACTCGAGCGCTTCACCGAACTGGCCGATGAAGTGGGCCATGCCGCCCTCGCCACCGGCGATCCGGTAGGTCTCGAACAGGCCCATCTGGGCCCATCGCAGACCGAACCCGTAACGGATGGCATCGTCGATCTCCTCGGTGGTGGCGACGCCGTCGTTCACGAGCCACAGCGCCTCACGCCAGACCGCTTCGAGCAGGCGGTCCGCGATGAAGGCGTCGATCTCGACACGGACGTGCAGCGGGTGCATGCCGTTGTCGGCATACCACTGCATCGCCTGCTCGATCACGGCTGCCGACGTGGCCTGGCCGCCCACGACCTCGACCAACGGCACAAGGTAGACCGGGTTGAACGGATGGCCGACGATGAGGCGGTCGGCGTGCTCGACACCGGCGGCGAGGTCGGTCGGCTTGAAGCCCGAGGTGCTCGACGCGATCACCGCATCACGAAGCGCAGCGGCGTCGATGGCCCCGAGGACGGCGTGCTTGAGCTCGAGACGCTCCGGGACGGCTTCCTGCACCCACGACACACCCTCGACGGCCGAGGCGATGTCGTCGCAGAACGTCACCGAGCCGGGCGCGGACGTGTCGAGGCCGAGGTCGTTCCACGCGGCGACGGCGTTGTCGAAGACCTCGCCGACGATGCGCTCCACCTCGGGGTTCGGGTCGGACACCCGGACGTCGTGACCGTTCAGGCGGAACCGAGCCACCCAGGCTGCGCCGATCACGCCGCAACCGACGACAGCAACTTCAGCCACGACGGAGCTCCATCTTGTCGCGGACGCCGTCCGCGCTCATGACCTCGTAGTTGAGGTCCTC
>JAHDHM010000401.1:1528-3388 GCA_020631315.1 Acidimicrobiales bacterium | reverse complement strand
TCGTCGCATCACGCAAGAACCCCTTCACCGAACGATGACGACGGTCCGCCCACACGAGGCTCTCGTCGAGGGCCTTCACGAACTCGACCTGCACCGACCCGGCCGCGTTCCCCACCCGGTCGACCAGCTCACGACAGTCAGCCAACTGATCGCCACCGAGCAACGACCAGTCCAGGTCACGCAGACCGTTCAACCCGTCCACGAACACCCGAAGCTCATCGGGCACACCGTCGGGCACCGCGATCAGATCGAACCCCGGATCGTCACCTCCGTCGAGGGCCCCTCGACCCACCGCCACCGAACTCATGAACGCACACTACGAAGGGGGTGGGACACCGAACCTCGGCGAGCACCAGGCCGACGCGCTGCCGCTCACAGTGCGATCGGCTGATGCGCCTCGGCACGGTCGAGAACCTCGTCGACCGTCGGACGCCGTGCGAAGAACCTCTCCCACCGGATGACGTAGCTGACGATGTCTGGATCGCTGGCAGCGTCGTGAAGGCTGCGCAGGACGAGACTCTCGAAGCGCTCCGACTGCTCTGGCGTCACGCCTTGCGTTCGATCGAAGGGCGCGCTGCGAAGCTGCTCGATCAGGTCACGGACCTCGTCACGAGGTCGATACAGCACCACCGTCGCCACCTCACCCGACGTGGTCAGCTAGTTCCGTGGGACCTCGGTCCAGGGGAGGTCCTTGTCGACGCGGACGTCGCCGGGGAGGCCGAGGACGCGTTCGCCGAGGATGTTGCGCATGACCTCGGACGTGCCGCCCTCGATGGAATTGGCGCGGCTCCGGAGGAAGGCCTGCTGGACACTGCGGGCGTCCATGGCCCGGCGAGGCTGGCCGACGACGTCGTAGTCGCCGTAGAGCATGCCGTCGGCACCCTGGAGCTCGACGGCGAACTCGTAGATGTCCATGTTGTTCTCGGCGAAGGCGAGCTTGCCGGTCGATCCCTCGGGGCCGGGAACGCCCTTGGCCCGGTTCTGGCTGGCGCGGATGTTCGTGAGGCGCGCCACCTCGGCGCGGCTCCACAGCGTCATCAGCCGATCCCGCGCATCTGCAGTCTTGCGCTCCTCGGGCAGGCGCTTCCAGATCGCGACGGCCTCGCTGATCGGGCCCGAACCCTGCGGCGCGACCGCACCACCGATCGACACGCGCTCGTTCATCAGCGTCGTCAGCGACACACGCCAGCCGTCGCCGCGGTCGCCGAGCATCTCCTCGACCGGGATGCGGGCGTCGGTCATGAAGACCTCGTTGAACTCGGCGTCGCCGGTCATCTGACGCAGCGGCTTCACCTCGACACCGGGCTGATGCATGTCGACGACGAAGTAGGTGAGGCCGCGATGCTTCGGAGCTTCGGGGTCGGTACGAGCGACGAGCATCCCCCACCGAGCCAAGTGCGCCAGCGTCGTCCAGACCTTCTGGCCGTTGACGACCCATTCGTCACCGTCGAGCACCGCCTTCGACGCGAGACCGGCGACGTCGGAACCAGCGCCAGGTTCGCTGAACAGCTGGCACCACATCTCCTCGCCCGTGAACAGCGGACGCAGATAGCGCTTCCGCTGTTCGTCCGAACCGTGGGTGTGCACGGTCGGTGCGCCCATGCCGTAGCCGATGGGGTTGCGGTAGTACGGGCTGGGTGCGCCGGCCTCGTCGAGGCGGGCGTTGACGACCGACTGCAGCTTCGGGCTGAGCCCCATGCCGCCGTGCCCCTCGTCGAAGTGGACCCACGCCAGACCGGCGTCGAACTGTGCGCCGAGAAACGCCACGGCGTCGGTCACGTCGTGATCGGCCAGCAGCTGCTCGCAGGCTGCGAGCACGCGCTGCTCGTCGGTGGTCGCGCCCGTCTCGGCGATCGTCAT
>JAHDHM010000401.1:0-1518 GCA_020631315.1 Acidimicrobiales bacterium | reverse complement strand
CCCCTCGTCGTCACGCCCCGGCACCACGGGGCCACGAGGAAACGCTACTGCTCGCCCTCGCCGGACTCCCCATCAGCGCCGGCCTCCCCATCCGTCGCGGCGAGGCGATCGAGCAGCTGGTCGCGGATCGACTGGCCCGGTTCACGTGCCTTGTCGTTGGCGACGCGCCAGCCGAGTCGCGACGAGTAGACGAGCGGGGCCTCGCGCAGCCGCCCTTCGCGTACCGCGACGACGTCGGCGAAGAACAGCGTGTGATCGGGCAGCTGCTGCCGGTCGCGGACCTCGCATCGGAGATACGCGATGGAGTTCGGCACGACGGGCAGACCGTCCCAGTCCTCGACGTACTCGTCGAACAGCCACTTGAACTTGTGCCCCGGATACGAGAAGTACTGGCCCTCGGTGACCTGGTCCCCCGCCAACATCGAGACCGCGAACACGCCGGACTGCTCGATCAGCGGATACGTGTCGTGCTTGGGCGACACGGACGCCATGACGATCGGCTCCTCGAACGACACCTGGCTGACCCAGTGCGACGTGTAACACCTGGCGACGCCGTCGTGCGCGGCGCCGACGACCTGCACGCCGTGCATCATCTGGCCGAGGCTGCGCTTGATCTCACGATCGATCATCGGTGACTCCGGTGCTCGGGGCGGGGGCTGGACGCATCAGTTGAGGCGGGCTCGGTACCGCTCGGCCTCGGCGTCGAGGCTGCGTGCATCGTCGCCGTCGAGCATCGCCGCTGCGGCTTCGAGTTCATCGGACGCGGCGAGGACATCACCGGCCTCGGCGTGACCGCGCCCGAGCAACACCCGCTCGCGCGGCGACATGTCGGGCAACGCCGACCGCAGCCGCAGCAACGGGTACACGAGGTCGTGATGGTCTCTCGAGGCGACGGCGACCATGTTGTTCAGGACACGCACCAGGATCGACTGCGGTGGTGTCGGTTCGAGGTCCGAGTCGGTGATGCGCAGGCGCAGGTCGATGTTGGACACCAACTCCTGGCAGTCGTGCGCGTCCATCGGCCGTCCGCCGTCGAACGCGTCGTACCAGCGCCGAGCACCGTCGCCGACGACGACGTGACCGGGCAGGGCACACAGGTGCAGTGGCACCCCGACACGTCGGCCGACCTCGACCATGACGATGCCGAGGGTGATCGGGATGCCGACCCGTCGGTCGATGACGAGGTCGAGCCGGCTGTTGTCGAGGGAGTAGTAGTCGCTGCTGTTGCCCACGAACCCGAGGTCGTCGAACAGGCGTCGCCGGACGCCGTCGACCGTCTGCTCCCCCACTGCGGCAGCCATGCCGTCGAAGCGGGCGAGCGTGGCCTCGACGTCGACCTCGTGCGGGGCGACGGTCGCGCCGATCAGCGTGACCAACTCACCCAACGAGGGCGCTGCTCTGTCGAAACCAGCGGGATCTGCAGCCGCAGCGTCGTGCGATGTCGGGAGCGACCCGACCAACGAGGTGAAGTGGCGGATCGCCGTCGCCCGGTCCCGATACACGTCGATGAAGGTACCG
>JAHDHM010000400.1 GCA_020631315.1 Acidimicrobiales bacterium | reverse complement strand
CATCATGCTGCTCGAGCCGATCCGACGTGGCGATCTCGACGCCCGGATCGAAGCCGAGCACTCGGCGGGAAACACCGACTTCGCCGTACTCAGCCTCATCACTGACCCTGACACCGAGCTGCTCGTCCTGACACGAACCCTCGAGGACACGAGCCTGAACGGCATCCGGATGCGTGGCCTCGACATCACGCCGTTCCGCGATCTGATGCTCGGGCCAGGCGAGTTGCCGCTCGGTGCACCCTCGGTGAGCTGGATCGACGTCGCAACATCCGTGAGCACGGTCGCTCAGATCGACGAGTTCGCACTGGAGGCGAGCGACTCCACCGTCTACGCAGCCACCGCGGTGCTGATGCAGCCGGTCGAGGTCGGCGTCGCCGAGCGGGGCTGGGTCATTCGCTACGTGAACAGTCAGCAGCTCCTCGGCGGCGCGCTGGCCGACCTTCCCGACGGCGTGAGCGTTCGACTGTCGGTCGAACATCTCGAGGATCCGGCCGCCGAAGTGCTGTCGGCCGAGGCACCTGAAGCTGAGGGAGCGACGCTTCAGAGTGCCGCCTACGTCGAGTTCGCCACGGCCGGGTGGACGGTCGAGGTCTGGGCCGGCGACGACTTCATGGTCTCGACGGGTCTGTTCGACCAGCTCCTCGTCTGGCAGATCGGCGTGGCGCTGACCCTCGTGGCGCTGCTCGTCCTGCTCGTGGTGCAGCGCCATCTGCGCCGGCTCGGCACCGCGGAGTTCGAGCTCGACCACGTGCGCACGCTGGCATCGACCGATCCGCTCACCGGCCTGCTCAACCGTCAGGGCCTCATCGATGCGTCTCGCCTCGTCGACGAGGCGAGTGCTGCGACGCTGTACTTCGTGGATCTCGACGGCTTCAAGCAGGTCAACGACGCCGACGGCCACGAGGCGGGTGACCGTCTCCTGCAGGCAGTCGCTCAGGCGCTGCGTGGTGTGTTCCGCTCGGACGACGTGGTCGCTCGCCTGGGCGGTGACGAGTTCGTCGTGTTCGTGCCGGGGAGCGATGATCCCGACGTGACGCATGCCGCATCGGCGCGGGTCGTGCTGTCGGTCTCTGCGGTCGACGAGCGCGTGACCTGCAGCGTCGGTACCGCGAGCCGAGCTGCCGGTGACGGGACCGACGTCAAGGAACTGCTGCGTGCAGCCGACGCTGCGATGTACGTCGCGAAGCGCTCCGGCGGCGACCGCTTCGTCCTGAGCTGAGCAAGCTCCACCTCCACCTTTCGGTGGAGGCGCGATGTGGGTGATTCGGCCCATCGGACGAGACGGAATCGCCCGACGGCCCGATGAAATTTCTGCTGGTGCTCCGTACGTTGAGCGTGTCACGACGACGACGGGACGGGAGGCCCGGCGATGATCGCCACCGGAACTCGGCAGCGCACAGGTCGAGCGGGGACGCCGCGCGCCCGAAGTCGTCGCTCTGACGCACTGCTGAACACGGCGGTGCTGGCTGCGCTCTGGGCGGCCTACGCCGTCGTTCGAGGTCTCGTCGGTGACTCCGAGGCGACCGCACTCGACAACGCCGCTCGGCTGCTCGCAGTCCAGGAGTCGCTGGGTCTCGACATCGAGGCCGGTGTGCAGGCCATGGTCCAGTGGCCGGCCGCCCACATCGGCGCCAACTCCTACTACCTGCTGCACTTCCCGCTGACGCTGGCGATCCTGGTCGTCGCATTCGCACGTTCTCGTCACCGTGCGTTCCCGGTGATGCGCGACGCGTTGATCGCCTGCACCAGCGTCGCCCTCGTCATCCACCTGATCGTGCCCATGGCGCCGCCGCGCATGCTGCCGGGCTTCATCGACAGCAGCCTCGTGTTCGGTCCCGACCCGTATTCGGTGGCGGGCAGCGAGGCGGCAAACCAGTTCGCTGCGATGCCCTCGATGCACGTCGCCTGGGCCGTCGTCGTCGGTTACGCCGTGTGGCGCCTCACGGACTCCCTCGCCATCCGGGCGCTGGCCGTCGCCCATCCGTTCGTCACCACGTTCGTCGTGATCGTGACCGGCCACCACTTCGTGACCGACGTGGTCATCGGCGCCGCGGCAGCGATCGTCGCTCTCGCGGTGGCTGCCCGCACCCGTGCACCGATGACGCTCACGGCGACACAGGTGCGGATCGATGGGTCAGTGCGAGCCGCCGAGGATGCAGAACTCGTTGCCTTCGGGGTCGGCGAACACGACCCACGGCACGTCACCCTGGCCGACGTCGACTCGGGTGGCGCCGTGCTCGAGCAGCCGGGCGACCTCGGCGGCCTGATCGTCGGGGCGGAAGTCGAGATGCAGCCGGTTCTTGGCCGCGTTGTCACCGGCGGTGCCGAGGAACAGGATTCCGGGCACCTGGTCGGGTGTGGGACGGATCTCGAAGACGGGTGGGTCGTCGTCGACGACGACCCAGCCGAGTGCGTCAGCCCACCAGCGGCCGAGCGCAGTGGCGTCGACCGCCTCGATCACGACCTGTTCCCATTCGAGTGCCACGCCTGCGCAGGCTAGGCGGCTGCTGTGCGCACGTTCTCGGAAATCGTCTCGGGTGATCAGCCGGCGGCGGGCAGACGGATGGTGACGGTGGTGCCGACACCTTCTTTGCTGTCCAAGGCGATGGTGCCGTTGTGTACGTCGACCAGTGCGGCGACGATTGCGAGGCCGAGGCCGGAGCCGCCGGCACTGCGGCCGCGGTGGCTGTCGGCTCGGGCGAACCGGTCGAACACCCGGTCGAGCTGATCGGCGGGGATGCCCTCGCCGGTGTCGGCAACCGACACCGTGACCGTGCCCGCAGCAGCGTCGCTGTCGACGGCGAGGGCGATCGCGCCGCCCGGTGGCGTGTGGCGCAGCGCGTTGTCGACGAGGTTCCCGAGCACCTGCCGAATGCGACGCACGTCGACGTCGGCCACGCCGCTCCCGGTCGCCGTCAGCTCGATCTCGCCGGTCCGAGCCCGTGCGTCGTGTGCGGCGACGACGTCGGTCGCCAGGTCACCGAGGTCGGTCGGCGCGAGTGAGAGCGAGAGCTGGCCGGCGTCGGACAGCGTCAGCACCTGGAGGTCGTCGACGACGTGGCTCAGCTGGGCGACCTCGTCGACCATCGACTCGAACCACGCCTCGTCGGTCGGCATCAGCCCGTCGCTGGCGGCTTCGAGCTGGCCGCGCAGGTTCTGCAGCGGGCTCCGGAGCTCGTGGGCCACGTCGCTCGTCCACCGACGGCGGCGCTGGTCATCGGCCTCGAGCGAGTCGGCCATCTGGTTGAACGTGTCGGCCAACTCGACCAGTTCGGCGGCGCCCTCGGCGGGAACGCGAGCCGAGAGGTCGCCACTGCCCAGCCGCTGCGCTCCGGCCCGCAGCGAGTCGATCGGCGCCAGTACCGGCCGAAGCGCCAGGACCATGAGGCCGGCTGCCCCGACGAGCACG
>JAHDHM010000399.1 GCA_020631315.1 Acidimicrobiales bacterium | reverse complement strand
AGTCGTTTCGCAACGAGATCACGCCCGGCAACTTCGTGTTCCGAACCCGTGAGTTCGAGCAGATGGAGCTCGAGTTCTTCGTGCATCCCGACGAAGCCCAGCAGTGGTACGAGTACTGGATGAAGGAGCGCTTCAACTGGTACGTCGACCTCGGCATCCCCGAGGAGATGCTGTGGTTGCGCCCCCACGACGAGGACGAGCTCAGCCACTACAGCTCCGGCACCAGCGACGTGGAGTTCATGTTCCCGTGGGGCTGGGGTGAGCTCGAGGGCATCGCCAACCGTGGTGACTACGACCTCACACAGCATGCGACCCACGCGAACGAGAAGCTCGAGTACTTCGACCAGGCCTCCGGTGAGCGGTACGTACCGCACTGCATCGAGCCCGCGGCCGGTGCCACGCGCTCGATGATGGCCTTCCTCATGGCGGCCTACGACGAGGAAGAGGTGAACGACGACATCCGTACGGTGCTGCGTCTTCACCCTCGCCTCGCGCCGTACAAGGTGGCGGTGTTGCCGTTGTCGAAGAAGGAGACGTTGCAGCCGCTCGCCCACGAGGTGCTGGCGATGCTGCAGCCGCACTTCATGACCGAGTACGACGAGACCCAGGCCATCGGTCGCCGGTATCGCCGTCAGGACGAGATCGGCACGCCGCTGTGTGTGACGGTCGACTTCGACAGCCTCGAGGACAACGCCGTCACGGTGCGCGACCGCGACACGATGGAGCAGGTCCGGGTACCGATCAGCGAGCTGCTCGCCACCGTCACCGAGAAGCTCGGACTCTAGGACCGCCGCCTCACGCGAGGGGCGACTCGCCGAGTGCGTCGGTGATCGCGACGTCGAGCACGTCGACCAGATCCACGTAGTTGAACTGCGAGCCCGACCCGGCCGAACGCTGGTTGAACAGCACGCTGTAGTTGACGCGCCCGAAGTTCCGGGCGATGGCGTAGGTGCCGGGGAGCGAGCCGTCGTGCCACTGGCTACCGCAGCCGAACTCGCCGTTTCGGGAGCCGTCGACGCAGAAGTCGTCGAGGAACTCCACGACGGCGGGGGCGGAGGCGACGAGCCCGCCGTGGGCGTCCATCAGCTCGATGACGAACCCGACGTCTGCGTCACAGCCTCCGGGCCCTGAGGGATCGAACACGTTGAACGCGTCCGCGTCGTCGCACCGGTACTCGACTTCGTCAGCCCGCCGATCGACGGGGGCCATCGAGCCGAGCGACACCTGCTCGGTGCCGGTGGGCCCGAGGACGTACTGCTGGAGCAGCGTGAGGTAGTCGTCGTCGCCGGCGGTCTCGAGCGCGGCGCCGGCGAGTGCGTACCCGACATTCGAGTACGCGAAGCGCTCTCCCGGCTGGTGCTGGAGGGGCTGGGTCAGCAGCCAGGCGATCACGTCGTCGAGCTCGGGCAGCGTGTCGACGGGTTCCAGGCCGAGCTCGTCGCTGATCAGCAACGGGGCGAACATCGGGTCGAGGAACTGCTGTCGATCGAAACCGCCCACGTGGTCGAGCAGGTCATAGAGGTCGATGTCCGCGAGTCGTTCGTCGATCTCGCCGGTGGCGCGGTCGGTCTCGTCGAGCACACACTCGTCGGAGGGTCGCACGCACAGCACCTGCGCGAATGGGTCGATGGCGCCGGCGGCGATCATCTCCATCGCGAGGGCCTTCGTGTAGGGCTTGGTCACGCTGGCGACACGAAAGGCTGCATCGCGGTCGAGCGCTTCGGTGCGTGCGAGGTCTCGCCAGCCGAGTGCGACTTCCAGAGCCGGCTCGCCGTCGAGCGAGATCGTCAGCGTGCCCGCGCCGATGTCGTGGCGCTCCATGTACTCGTCGAGGGACCGGACCACGTCGGCCCAGATCGGGCTCGCGGCCGCGCCGTCGACGGGCCGGTCCGAGGCGGAGACGGCCAGCTCGATCTCGGTGAGGGCCGTCTCGGGTGCTGTGGTCGTCGTGGGTGCTGTGGTCGTCGGCACCGGGATCGTGGTCGTGGTGGTCGACCCGTCCGCCGGGGAATCCGTCGTGGTCGTTGTTGCTGCTGCTCGTGTCGTCGTCGGGGCGGTGGCGTCGGAGCTTCCGGAGCAGGCGTTCATCAAGAGTGCGATGGCGGTGATCGCAAGTGCGCGGCGCAAGGTCACCCAGCCATGTTCGCGCCACCCGGAGCTCGTCGAGGCCCGCGGCCTGGTCGCAGCCGGGCGAGCTCAGGACTGACCCGCGGGTCGAGCCATTGGTAGACGACGTCGACGATCGCTCCGATGGTGATCGTGATCACGCCGATGTAGAGCGTGATGCCGAGGATCAGGTACAGGTCCCTGGCCAGGATCGCGTCGAACAGTTCGGCACCGAGACCGGGGAGCGCGAAGACCTTCTCGATGATCACCGCGCCACCGAGCAGGTTGGTGGTGTTCAGCCCGATGAGGGTCATGAGCCCGAACGATCCCGGGCGCAGTGCGTGGCGCAACATGATCCGTGTCGGCGAGAGGCCGCGGACTCGGGCGGCCTGGATGTAGTCCTGGCGCAGCACCTCGACGAGGTCGGCCCGTAGGACCCTCGCGAAGGCGGCGACCTCGGCGAAGGCGAGCGTCGTGACGGGGAGCAGTGAGCGCTCCAGGTTCCCGGTGACCGACACGGTCGGTCGGGTCCAGCCGGCAGCCGGCAGGAGGTCGAGCCACTCGGCGAAGACCCAGATGCCGAGCAGACCGGTGACGAACACCGGGATCGTCTGGGCCACCTGCACGCCCGTCGAGATGGCGGCCGCGCTCGTCGATCCGTCCCGTGCGGCGCTGATCAGTGCGAGCGGTATCGCCATCACGAGCGCGAGCACGATGGCCGACAGGGCGACCTGAGCGGTGACCGGCCCCATCGAGCGGATCACCTCGAGCACCTCTCGGTCGCCGACATCGGTGCGATTGAGGTCGCCCTGAACGACATCGCCACCCGAGCCACCGCTGCACCACGGGCTGGTCGAGCCGGTACTTGTCGACGACCTCGCCGCAGAACCCTTCGACGGCGTCTCTCGGGCATGCCCCGAGCACGACAGAGGCCTGGCCGCCGTCGATGCTCCAGTCGATCATCAGGTACGTGAGCAGCGTCACGGCGAGCAGCGTGAACACGCCCCGGACCACGCGGCGGAGGGCGTAGCCGAGGATGCGCACGGCGCGGACACTAGGCGGCTGGCACCACGATCACCCAGGCTCCTCACCTTGTGACCCTCGCCACTAGGGTCTCCATCGGTCGAGTGCAGGGGGACGCAGTGGCTTTCACGATCTTGAACGCGGACACGCCGTCGGACCTGCCGCTCGGGCCGCTCGCGACAGATCTGGTGACGCTCGCCCGACTCGGGGCGCCGTTGCCGCCGGCCGTCGCGCTCCGCGTCGTCGACCTGGATGATCTGCCGGATGCGGTCGCAGCGTT
>JAHDHM010000398.1 GCA_020631315.1 Acidimicrobiales bacterium | reverse complement strand
ACCGAGCCCGAGATCGCGGACGTGGGCCTCGCCGAGGCCGAGGCGTTCGCCGACGGCCGCAAGATCCGGGTGACCAAGGTGCCGTTCTCGGCCAACGCCAAGGCGCTGATCAACGATGCGCCGGTCGGCTTCGTGAAGATCATCTCGGACCCGAACACCGGTGTCGTGTTGGGCGGTTCGATCGTGGGCCGTCACGCCGCCGAGTTGATCTCGGTGATCGCGCTGGCGGTGAACTCGCGCCTGAAGGTTCAGGACATCCAGGAGAGCCTGTTCGTCTACCCGACGCTCTCCGAGTCGCTGATCGACGCAGCGGAGTAGGCCCTTCCGACCTGCGTTCAGCGGCTCGGCGATGGTGCAGCGTCGCTGATCGACGCAGCGGAGTAGTCAACAGCGCCGCGGAGCGGTTGCTGCGAGGGACAGCGCAGCTCAGCCGACGGGGACGGGCGGTGAGACCTCGTGGGCGATGCGTTCGACGTAGGCCCGGTAGGGGCTCTTCGGCATCGAGGCCATCGTGGCCTGGAGCTGGTCACGGTCGATGAAGCCGCGGCGGAGCGCGATCTCCTCGAGGCACGCGATCTTCAGACCCTGCCGCTTCTCGATCGTGGCGATGAAGTTGCTCGACTCGAGCAGCGACTCGTGGGTACCTGAATCGAGCCAGGCGATGCCACGGCCCAGTGGGACGGCACGGAGCGTGCCTTCGTCCATGTAGCGCCGGTTGAGGTCGGTGATCTCGAGCTCGCCACGGTGGCTCGGCTCGAGCTCGCGGGCATACGAGGCGACGTTGCCGTCGTAGACGTACAGGCCCGGTACGGCGAGGTTCGTCCTCGGCTGCTCCGGCTTCTCCTCGAGCGAGATGACCCGGCCGGTCGAGTCGAGCTCGACGATGCCGTACCGCTCCGGGTCGTCGACGGGATACCCGAAGACCACGGCACCCTCGGTGTGGGAGGCGACGATGTCGTCCAGGCCGACGCGCCCGTAGAAGATGTTGTCGCCGAGGACGAGTGTCGCTGCGTCGCCGGCGAGGAAGCCTTCACCGATGATGAACGCCTGCGCGATGCCTGCCGGTGTCGGCTGCATCGCGTAGGAGATGTCGATGCCCCACTGATGACCGTTGCCGAGCAGCTCCTTGAAGCGGGGAAGGTCGTGCGGCGTGGAGATCAGCAGGATCTCGTCGATCCCCGCCAGCATCAGCGTCGCCAGCGGGTAGTAGATCATCGGCTTGTCGTAGACCGGTTGGAGCTGCTTGGACGCGACCGAGGTCAGCGGATACAGCCGCGTACCGGCGCCACCGGCGAGAACGATGCCCTTCACAGCATCTCCAGTCGGCGGGTCGAGGCCGACCTTGAGCCTGAGAGGTGCCGTGTCGACGACGGCCCTACCGCTACCGTCTGCCGGATGGCCGACGGTAACGACGCACTCGACATCCCCGAGAACCACCGAGACGACGAGTTCACTCGCACCATCATCCGGCGCGTGGTGGTGCCTGGGACCATCGCCGTCGACGTCGGCGCCCACGTCGGCGATGTGACGTTCGAACTCGTACAGGCGTCACCGGAGAGCCAGCACATCGCGGTCGAGCCGATCCCGCAGCTCGCGGCCATCGTTCGGGAACGGTTCCCGCACCTCATCGTCCACGAGGTGGCGCTCGCAGCAGAAGCAGGACCCGATGTCGAGTTCCACCACGTGGTGAGCAACCCGTCGTACAGCGGCCTGAAGGCTCGTCGCTACGACCGACCGGACGAAGAGGTCGATCTCATCCGGGTGCGCACCACCACGCTCGACGACATCGTCCCGGAGGACGCGACGGTCAGCTTCGTCAAGATCGATGTCGAGGGCGGCGAGCTCGGTGTGCTCCAAGGGGCGTCGCGTGTGCTGTCAGCCCGTCCGGTCGTCGTGTTCGAGCACGGCCTTGGCGCAGCCGATCACTACGGCACTCAGCCGGGCATCATCCACGACCTCTTCACCGGGCACGACATGCGCATCTCGTCGTTGAACGGCTATCTCGACGACGAGGAGGGCTTCGGGCGCGAACGGTTCGAGCACGAGTTCCACTCAGGCCGTCGCTGGATGTTCGTCGCGCACCCGTAGGCGCCGACTGCGGCGATCTGCCGTCGGCTCAGCCAGCGCGATCGATGAAGCCACTCAGACGCGAACGCAGTGGGCGCCACACCTTCTGGCCCGCCTCGCGAGCTGGGTCCGGCAGCCGTGCGCTCAGCGTCGTGACGGCGCGGTCAACGCGGCCGACGGACGCGTCAGCAGCGGCGTCCAGTGCCGCGACTGCACTGGAGTCGGGCTCGGCGGGCGGCGCTGCGACTGGTGCAGCGACATCGAGATAGGGCAGTGGCCCTGGGTCGAACTCGCCGGGGTCGTCGACCTTGACGGCGACGACGTCGAACAGCCACTCGTTGAAGTCGGTCAGCTCTTCGACGATGAAGCCGGCGCGGTGCAGCGAGTCGCGCAACGTCAGCTCGGTGAACGTGGCGTGGTGGTAGTCACCGTTGTAGGCCTGCGTGCCGAGCAGGGCGTGGATCATCTGGTGGTGGAAGTCGATGGTCCGATTGGTCGTCAGCAGACGAGCCACGCCCAGCAGATCAGGGACCCGCAAGATCAGGCGGCCGCCGACCGCCAGCACTCGCGCCCACTCTTCGAGGGCTGGGTCGATCTCCGCCCGCTCGAGGTGTTCGAGGATGTCCTGAGCGACGATCTCGTTGTAGTGGCCGCTCGGCAACATGTGCAGATCGCGAACGTCGGCGACGAGATCCGGGCCGTGGACGTCGAGGAAGTCGACGTTGAGATAACCCTCGCGGTGGTCCCAGCCGCAGCCGATGTTCAGCTTGTCGGGATGTGCCAGTGCGTCGAAGTCGGTGGCGGTCATTCGATCACCACGACGACGTCGCCGGCGCCGACGGTGTCGCCGACGGCGACCTTCACCTCGGCGACGGTGCCGGCCTTGTCGGCGCCGATGTTGTTCTCCATCTTCATGGCCTCGAGCACGACGACGGGCTGATCGGCCTCGACGGCGTCGCCCACTTCGACGAGTACCTTCACGATCGTGCCCTGCATGGGCACGGCGACCTTGCCGGATCCGGCTGCCGACCCGCCCGCCTCGGCACGAGCCTTGCGCTTCTTCGGCGCGGGACCGGCGGCGGCGACACCGGCGGACGCCGGGACCCAGGCCGTGACGGCGAAGCGCTTGCCGTTGACCTCGACCGTCGTCTTGCGCTCGACGAGCTCCTCGTCGTCGTCAGCGGGAGCGGCGGCAGCAGCGCCGGACACGCCGGTGAGATCGAGGGTCTCCTCGACCCACTTCGTGGAGTGCTGCATGGCGACGAAGTCGGGGTGCTCGAGGATCGCCATGTCGGCGGGGATGGTCGTGGCGACGCCTTCGATGACCAGCTCGCCGAGTGCACGCTT
>JAHDHM010000397.1:2449-3431 GCA_020631315.1 Acidimicrobiales bacterium | reverse complement strand
GTTCGGCGGAGAAGACGGGCTGATGAGCGCCACGCTCGATCACTACGCAGAACTCGTGCTCGCCCCGATGCTCACTGCGATCGACCCCGACCAGCCGCTCGCCGTCACGCTGAACAGCGTCGCGGATGCCCTCACCGACCCCGACCGCCCCGGCCCCGCCGGCTGCCTGCTCGCCAAGCTGCACCACTCGCCAGCCCAGCTCGGCCCCGAGACCGAGGCACGCGTCGCCGGGCTCCGCGCGGCGGCCCGCGCCCAGTACGGGTCGCTGGTCGACGACGCAAAGCAGCGAGGCGAGATCGCAGTCGAGGTTCCGACTGAGGTCGCCGCCGCCTTCATCGACATCCAGTGCACCACCCTGCTCATGGGCATGTCCTTCGGCGAAGCCCCCGAGCTGCTCCGCGCCCAGGCCAAGCTGGCGTTCGCAGGCCTGACCGGCACGGTCAGCGCCTAGCGGGCAGCTCGGTCAGGGGGCTTCCGCCGCCTCCTCTTCACCCGCGGCCCGAGGTCGGAGCTGGAGCGAAGGTGACGTACTCAATCGACTTCGCCGACAGCTTCTGGGACAGCGTCGAGGCAGCTCCGAAGGGCAACCCGCACAAGGTCCATGTGTTGGACACGATCAACGAGCTGCGGCGTCAGCCGTTCAACAACCCGAAGCTCACCACCCACGGGCTCAAGGGTTCGCCCAAGGGACGGCCGAAGGTCTATTCCGCCGACGTGCACGGCCGGAAAAGCGATCGGCGGATTGTCTTCTACGTCTTCAAAAGGACGATCGTTCCGGCAGATTCGGGGGCTCACCCAGCAGGAAGCAGTGCGGACAGCTGATGTTCAACTCGGATCTCGCTGCCGTGCCGTTACGGGCCTGAGGTGGCGCCTCTCTTCGAGCCGCTCCGCTGCGAACGAGTATGCGACGGCCGCCTGACGGTGCGGAGCCTCACCGTCACGCTCGATCCGGAGCGCAAGGCGGCGCTCGCCGTGGCGTTGG
>JAHDHM010000397.1:0-2439 GCA_020631315.1 Acidimicrobiales bacterium | reverse complement strand
ACATGCCTCCGGAGAACTACGCCGAGAGCCCGGGTGCCCGAGTCGGCCCGTTGCTACCGACCGAATCGACACCGCAGAAGGGCGATTTCGGCGAGTTCCTCACGCACCTGCTGTACCGCCAGCTGTTCGGACACGAGATCCCGGCCAGCCGGCTGTGGGCCAAGAACTCTCCCAACGCGACACAACAGGGTGCCGACACGATCAGCGTGCTGATCCGCCCAGGTGAGGAACCCGAGCCCTTCACGATCGAAAGCAAGGTGAGGCCGGGCAAGACGGGGTCCGGAAACCTCCTGGAAGAGATCGCCGCCGGAGCGCGTGGGCTCGACTCCCCCGAGTACCTGGCCGGCGCCTGGAACGCCTGCGTGACCAAGATGCGGGCCCACCCCGCGGGCCGTCGGCAGTACGCATTCGCAGCAGCGCACCATCTGGCCCTGCTCGATGGCACTCCTCCCGATGAACTGCCCATGCACCAGCGGCACGCCGTGATCATCACCGGCGGTGCGAGCATCCGGCGCTCAACGCTCGAGGGCCACTGGTCGCCTCCGCCAGTGAGTGACCTTGCGATCGTGAAGATCAACGGTCTGGCCGAACTGATTCCCGAGCTCTTTGAAGTGGCTGGCGCCTACACGGCCGGTCAGTTACTTGGTACCGGATCACCGGAGCTGGCGGCCTTGCTCGAACGCGAGGTGGTCGGCGGGGGATACGAAGTTGCGGTCGACCCGACATCGGCATGCCGATGGCGCTCTGGCCACGATCCGCCGGACCCGATTGTGGAGGCGTGTCTCTGGTACCTCGCCGACCAAGACGGCATCGCTGCGGCCAGAACCCGTGCCGCAGCCGGCCACGAAGACTCAGCGGTGCGGTCTCTCGCCCGGCTCCTCCTCGGTGATACATCACAGGCGTCGGCAGAACCGGAGTCGGAGGCCCCTCTCGAGTCCTTCGTGCGACAGACCACGGCTGTGCTGGATGCTCCCGGATCGCTGAGCCGGGCTCAGGCGGCCGTGCACAGTGCCTACTCAGAGACGATCGACGCTGGCTCGGGCCCTGAGTTCGTCGAGCGTCTCGCCTTCGTCACAGCGGCGATCAGCTACCGGCTTCCGCGGCACCCCCACCTTGCGCTCGAAACGAGTGCCACCGGTCGCCGGTTCCTTGACAAGGTGGCCACCCGCATCGTTCAGCGAGGTGCACACGCTTTCTGGCCTTCGCAGATGAGTGCGATCAACGCTGGCCTGTTGACGTCGCCGCCAGCACCGTTCGTGGTGTCCCTCCCGACAAGCGGAGGAAAGACCGCTCTCATCGCGCTTCGCTGCGCTCACGCCCTTGACCACCAACCCACGTCACGGGTCGTGGTACTGGCGCCATCTCGGTCGCTCGTCGGACAACTCCGATCCGACCTACAAGACGCGTTCTTGGGAGCCGGCGTGGCCGTACGCGCCCTCACCGGCGAGATCGAACTCTCCGACACGCCGCTGCCTGACGGCGAGCCGGTGATCACAGTGATGACGCCCGAGCGTTTCGACCTCGACTGGCGGCGGTCGGCCACGGTCGCTGAACTGACGCCGCTCGCATCTGTGGTGTCCGAGGTGATCGTCGACGAAGCCCACTACGTCGCCAATGAACAACGCGGACCCGCGCTCGAACTTGCTCTCAGTCGGGTGTTGAAGGCGGAGATACCCGTGGTGCTGGCCTCCAGCCAGCTGGCGGGCCTTGAGACCCTGGGCGAATGGATAGGTGGCTCAACGGCCGAGTCCTGCTGGCGTCCGGCGTCGCAGGTGCGCCAGGTGTACTTCCGCGAGTCCGTCGTCCGGGACGATGGATCGACAGCCAAGCGGGGCGTTCTCATGAACGAGGACGGCCGCGAGGAGCCCGTCCTGGACATCGTCAAATCCTGCGATCTCGAGCTACCGCAGCAAGCTCAGGTGAGGGTGTTCGACCAGGCCGCAGCTCTCGCCATCCACTTTGCCGGCGATGGGCCCGTCGTCGTGTTTTCTGCGCAGAAGCGGAGGACGCCGAAGGTGGTGGAGCGACTCGCCATCCGTTGCGACGCTCACCAAGCGCCCGAGCACGATCCCGAAGCGGGCAGGGCATCCGTCGCTTTGCTCCCTCACTCGATGACGACCGAGCGAGAACTCTTCGAGCGTGGCATCGGACTCCACCACGGCGATGTTCTGCCCGTCGCGAAGACTGCAGTTGAACGATCTGCACGTGACGGCCACCTGCGGTTCCTTGTGTGCACCCCGACGCTGATGGAGGGCATCGACTTCCCCACGAGGACGGTGTTGATGGCCTACCCCAACCGCGGCAGCGAACCTCCGTCCATTGCCGACCTGCACAACCTTGCAGGTCGAGCAGGACGAGGCGGCCTCTACACGAGCGGACGCTTCGTCGTGTTCGCCAAAGATCGCGCAGCAGCCGCACAACGATGGCGCCTGATGAAGG
>JAHDHM010000396.1 GCA_020631315.1 Acidimicrobiales bacterium | reverse complement strand
ACGAGTGGGTCGCGCACCCCGCCGCCGTGTGTGTTCTGCTTGTAGCGCTTGAGTGGGGTGTTGGCCGCCATCGCCCAGCCCCACGGGAAGTTGCTGTGGGTGTCCGGACCACCGATCTCGTCGAGCCGGGCGAGCTTGGCCTCGAGCGGTTCGTGGATCAGGTTGTAGGGCCCCATGGCGTTCACGAAGCCGTGCGGTCCGCCCTCCTGGCTGGCGCCGTTGTCGGAGGTGACGATGACGATCGTGTCGTCGGCCTGTCCGCTGCGTTCGAGGAAGTCCATCAGCCGAGCCAACTGCTGATCGGCGTGATCGAGCATCGCGGCGTGCGCAGCCTGGAGGCGTGTGGCGACGGCACGGAAGTCGTCGCCGTGCTCGTCCCAGGGCTTCACCCGGTCGTTGCGCGGTGGCAGTTCGGTGCCCTCCGGCACGATGCCCATGTCGAGCTGGCGTGCGAGTCGCCGGTCGCGCGCCGCGTCCCAACCGTTCTGGAACATCTCGTCATAGGCACGCACGAGATCCATCGGCGCCTGATGAGGTGCGTGGCACGCACCGAGCGCGACGTAGCAGAACCACGGGCGGTCGGGGTCCGCCGCATGATGGTCGGCCAGCATGCCGATCGCGTTGTCGACCAGGTCGGCAGTGAGGTGGTAGCCGTCCTCGAACGTCCCGGGCGGGGGCACGAGCGTGTTGTCGCGGACGGTCTCGGGGGAGTAGTGGTCCGTCTCGGCGTCGAGGAACCCGTAGAAGCGGTCGAAGCCTCGGGCGAGCGGCCATCCGTCGGTCGGACCGGTGGGGCCGGTCTCGTAGAGCGGCGTGACGTGCCACTTGCCCACCATGTAGTTGCGGTAGCCGGCCGTGCGCAGGATCTCAGGAAGCGTGCCGGCCGTCTTCGCGATCTTCCCGCGATAGCCCGGGTACCCCGAGTCGAAGTTCGCCAGGCAGCCGACGCCGACCGAGTGGTGGTTCCGGCCGGTGAGGAAAGCGGCCCGGGTCGTCGAGCACATCGCCGTGGTGTGGAAGCCGGTGAAGCGCACGCCTCGCTCGGCGAGGCCGTCGATCGTCGGGGTGGCCGCATCGCCGCCGTAGCAACCGAAGTCGGAGAAGCCGACGTCGTCGAAGAGCACGACCAGCACGTTCTTGCCGCCCGGCGTCGGAGCAGCAGGCCAGTGCGGCGTCGAGTCGGCGATCGTGCGGCCGATGTCAGCTGAGGTCCGTGGTGTGGTGTCGCTCATGGACGGACGATCATCGCAGGCCGACGGCGCGGACACCTCGCTCGGCAAGCTGGATGCCGGAGTAGGTGGCTGCGACGGCCAGCGTGGCGTGCAGGAGTACGGCCAGCCAGATCCCTGCGATCGCGCCGACCCGCCAGTACCGGCCGAAGACGACTGCGCCGATGAGCGGGATGACCACGGCACCCGCGCCTCCGGCGAGCAGCTCGATCCGCCAAGAGCGGTCGGCCATCCACGGCACCTGCGGCGGGTCGAGGAACCAGAACGAGAACTGCGCGTCGAACAGGTCGAGGGTGGCGACCAAGCCGACGAGCGCGATCGTGCCGAAGAAGCCGATCATCGTCGCCCACCAGCGGAACTCGCTCCAGACGCTTCTGAGAGTGGCGAGCATCACGCCGGTCCAGATCAGCCACCGCCGGAGGAACGGAACGCCACACCGACGGTTGGCCTCCCGCAGAAGCCGGTCGGCCTCGACGCGATCGACCTCCGGGCCGGCATGGGTCGGGTCTCGTTCCTTCACCTCGTCGCGCACCAGCCCGTCGTGGAGCAACACGCCGGGGACGTGAGGACCGTTCGACGGCAGGAGCCATGCGAAGACCCAGGGAATCGAGGTGAGGTCGGTGCGGAACGTCTCGACGTCGCGGGGGACCGCGTAGGTGATGCCGTCTTCGGACGTGTACGCGAACCGTGTGGGCAGACGCCATGACGTGTCATCCACTCGGACGGGAGCGAACGTCGGCGCGCCCGTCGCGGTGTAGCGCTTGCCGAGGATCGGGTCGTCGGCCGAGCCGTACGGCGTGGGCGACGGGTCGGCACCGAGGTCCGCCGTGGTCACACCGGCGAAGCCGGCGTGCACGGCGGGATCGCTGGTGGCCGCATCGTCGTCGATCGGATCGTCCTCGGTCATCGATTCCCCCTGATCGACGTCAGTCCCAGCGGCGGCTGCCGGCGCGCCAGTCCTCTTCGATGCCGGCCTCGTCCGGGTCGACGCCGAAGGCTCGCAGCGCCGGCCGTTCACGGAGCGACCGCTTCATCTCGGCGAAGCTCGGGAACGACGCCAGCGTCGTCACCGCGTCCCACAGGCGGAGCGCGTCCTCGTCCGTCGGGACCCGACTGATGACCGGGCCGAAGAACGACGGACCGTCGGGCGGGCGCAGCGTGAGGATCGGTGTGCCGACGTCGCGTCCCGTGCGCGAGAACGCGAGGTCGGTCTCGGCTTCGATCTCTGCGTCCCAGGTCGCGTCGTCGGCGTGGGCGGCGAGATCGGCCGGCAGGCCGACGCTCTCGAGCATCGTGGCGATGTGGTCCACGGTGCCGAGCGACTCGCGGCTGGTCTCCTCCGGATTCCGATCGAACACCTCGGTGCCGAACGCCGTGTAGAGCCCGCCGAGCACGTCTCGCCCGTGGTCTCGTCGCGCCGCCGCGGCGACGCGGAGCATGCGGAGACCCGCCGTGTGACCGGACTCGTACTCTGGTGGGAAGTGCGTCGCGTAGTCGACGTCCTTGTTGATGATCCGCAGCGAGATGAACTTCCAATCAACCGTCATCCCACGCTGTTCGACGACCTTGTTCACCCAGCGCGAGGTGATCCACGCGAACGGGCACACCGGATCCCAGAAGAAGTCGAGGTCGTAGCTCGTCACGCCCTCGCCGGCGTCATCAGCGTCGCCAGCAGTGTCGTGGTCAGCAGCGTTGTCGGTACTCATCGGATCCCCCGGTCATCGACGGCGTGTACCCCGCTCCAATCGCCGCCGCCCGCTGATCATTCCACGGGTGCGAAACTGGTGCCGTGCGACTCAGGGCGAAGGGCATCGGTGGCAGCCCCGATCTCGACGTCGATGTCGACGGTGTCGTGTTCGACAAGGACGGCACGCTCATCGACCTCGACGCCACTTGGGCTCCGATCACCGCGCAGCTGCTCGACGCCGTCGTCGCCGAGGCAGTCGGGCCGAACGCTGCACTTGAGGTGGCGAGCAGGCTGTCGGCCGACGTTCGCCGGGCGGCTGGTGTGACCGAGGAGGGATCGCTGGTGCCGAACGGGGTTGCGGCAGTCGAACCGCTCGCCGTGTTGGCGATGGCGGTCGGCGATGCAGTGGCCGCAGCCGGCTTCGAGGCACCTGTGGCGCTCGGCCGACTCGCGGTCGGCGCCGTCTCGCTCGACGAGATCGAGCTGGTGCCGCTCGGCGACGTCGCCACGGCCCTCG
>JAHDHM010000395.1 GCA_020631315.1 Acidimicrobiales bacterium | reverse complement strand
GCGCGGCCAGGGTGGGGCCGGCTCGCTCGCAAGGGTGCCGACGCTGCCCGTCGTCCCGACGACGATCGCGACCAGCCGATGGAGCGCGACCGTGGTCCGCGTCCCGACACGCAAGAGGTGTGGCAGCGTGTCGATCAGCGTCCAGCCGGCCCTCGGCAGCGCCGCAGAGACGACGTGCCTCGCGTCGAGATCGATCTGCCGTTGGACGAGCTCACCGGTTCTCCGTCGCAGCGCAAGCGGACCCATGCTCGGGTCACCGACGCGGCGTCAGCGTTCGCGGCCGAGCGTTTCGAGGACGCTCGTGGGATCCTGCGCCCGATCGCCGATCAACAAGGCCACATTGCCGACATCCGTGAGCTCTATGGCCTCACGCTGTACCGGCTCGGTCGTTGGGCTGAGGCCATCAACGAACTCGAGGCCGCCGCGACGCTGACCGGCTCGAGTGACCAGCACCCCGTGCGTGCTGATGCCCATCGGGCGCTCGGCCACCACGACGCCGTCGAGCGTCTGTGGGACGAACTGCGCCACGACCACCCCGACCCCGAGATCATCACCGAGGGACGGATCGTGATGGCCGGATCTCTGGCCGATCGAGGCGAGCTGGCGAGTGCCATCCGTGTCCTCGAGCAGGGTCCGGTGCGCACGAAGGTGCCCCGCGACCATCATCTGCGCCTCTGGTACACCCTGGCCGACCTCTACGAGCGCAGTGGCGACACCCAGCGGGCTCGGCGCGGGTTCGAACGGATCGTCTCGGCCGATGCTGCGTTCGGCGATGCCGAGGCCCGGCTCCAGTCCCTGAGCTGAAGTCGGCGCTGACGTCGGCGTCGCTGTCCCACCGCCCTGCGAAACTGTTCGAGTGCCGCTCGCGGCACAGGGCTTCCCCGGTCACCTCACGCCACGACCCACCTGAGTGGTGAACGTCGTGGTCCGACCCACTGGGGATGGAACATGTCCAACGAACTACCCGCTGCCGATCGAAACCTCGCGTTGATCATCGGTACGGCCACAGCCGACTCGAGCGACCGCGAACTCCCTGACGGCACCGTGGTGCGCAGCTTCGACGTCGTCGCGCCAGGTCTCGACGGCAGCCGCTCCACGGTGCCCGTCGCCTGGCACGAGCCGCCGGCGAATCGTGCGCCGGTACGCAGCGGAGCTCGCATCGCCGTGCTCGGTCACGTCCGCCGGCGCTTCTTCCGGGTCGGCGGCGCCACGAACAGCCGTACCGAGGTCGTCGCGTCGTTGGTGGCGCCCGACACCTCCACCGGCCGGGCTCGTGTGCGCCGCGCCTTGGAGCGCTCGCTCGAGTAGGTCGGTCCTCATGCCGACTCCGGTGCCGCCGACCAGATCGTCGTACCCTGATCCCATCGACTCGATGACGGAGCGTGCCACGATGAGCGCCGAACAGCTGTCCAAGATCCGTGACGAGCGAGGCTTCCTCGCCGCTCTCGACCAGAGCGGTGGCAGCACGCCGAAGGCCCTTGCTGCCTACGGGGTCGACGAGTCGATGTACTCGGGTGACGACGAGATGTTCGATGCCGTGCACGCCATGCGTAGCCGCATCATCACCAGTCCGTCGTTCGACAGCGACCGTGTGATGGGCGCCATCTTGTTCGAGATGACGATGGACCGAGAGATCGACGGCGTGCCGACCGCTGAGTTCCTGTGGAAGCGCAAGGGCATCGTGCCGTTCCTCAAGGTCGACAAGGGCCTTGCTGACGAAGCCGACGGCGCACAGGTGATGAAGCCGATGCCCGAGCTCGATGCGCTCCTCACCCGGGCCGTCAGCAAGGGTGTCTTCGGCACCAAGATGCGGTCCGTCGTGAAGCACGCCGACCAGGCCGGCGTCGACGCAGTCGTCGATCAGCAGTTCGAGGTCGGCAAGCAGATCCTGGCCGCCGGCTTGATGCCGATCATCGAACCCGAGGTGGACATCCACAGCCCGACCAAGGTCGAGGCCGAGGAGATGCTGAAGGCGGCGATCGTTCGGAACCTCGACGAGCTCGGCGAAGGCCAGCAGGTGATGCTGAAGCTCACGATCCCGAGCGTCGACGGCTTCTACTCCGACCTCATCGCCGACGAGCGCGTGCTCAAGGTCGTCGCACTGTCCGGCGGGTACAGCCGCGACGAGGCCAACGAACGCCTCGGTCGGCAGGCCGGGATGGTGGCCAGCTTCAGTCGTGCCCTGGCCGAAGGGCTGTCGTTCCAGCAGAGCGACGACGAGTTCGACGCCACGCTCGACGCGAGCATCGCCGCCATCGCCGCTGCGTCTGCCACCTGACCGAGCGGGCCACCCCGATCGGGACGACATGGCCCGACGCGTCGAAAGCGGACCTGGCCGATCCCTCGGTCTAAGGTCGTTCCCCTAGGACAAAGGTCACAGGGGGAAACATGACCGACACGGCCTCGAGGGAGCTCCCGCTACAGGAGCTCTCCGACGTCGTCATCCGATTCGCAGGGGATTCGGGTGACGGCATGCAGCTCACGGGCGACCGCTTCACCAGCGTGTCGGCCGTGTTCGGCAACGATCTGGCGACCTTGCCGGAGTTCCCGGCAGAGATCAGGGCCCCGCAGGGGACCTTGGCCGGCGTCTCGGCATTCCAGGTCCGCATCTCGGATTTCTCGATCACCACACCCGGCGACGAGCCGACGGTGCTCGTGTGCATGAACCCGGCGGCGCTCAAAGCCCAGCTGCATCACCTCGCGCAGGGTGGGGCCATCATCGTCAACACCGACGCCTTCACCGAACGGAACCTCACGAAGGCCGGCTACGACACCAACCCGCTCGACGACGGTTCGCTCGAGGGCTACCGGCTCTACAAGGTGCCGATGACCGACCTCACCAAGCTCGCCACCGCCGAGCTCGGGGTCAAGGCACGCGACGCCGAACGGTCGAAGAACTTCTTCGCGCTCGGCCTCATCTCGTGGATGTACACCCGGCCGGTCGAGCCCACACTGCAGTGGGTGCGCGAGAAGTTCGCCGGGCGCGACCAGGTCATCGCGGCCAACGTCGCCGCCTTCAACGCCGGCTACCACTTCGGTGAGACCGCCGAGGTCTTCGAAGCCCACTACGAGATCAAGCCCGCCGAGCTCCCTGCGGGTGAGTACACCAACGTGAACGGCAACACGGCGCTGGCCTGGGGCTGCATCGCTGCCGGCCAGCTGTCGAACCTCCCGGTCTTCCTCGGCTCGTATCCGATCACGCCGGCCTCCGACATCCTCCACGAGATGTCGAAGCACAAGAACTTCGGCGTGCGCACGCTCCAGGCCGAGGACGAGATCGCAGCCTGCGGCGTCGCCCTCGGTGCCGCCTACGGCGGACACCTGGCCTTCACGACCACGTCCGGACCCGGCGTCGCACTCAAGGGCGAGACCATCGGCCTCGCCATCAGCCTCGAGCTGCCGTTGGTCGTCGTCGACATCCAGCGTGGTGGCCCG
>JAHDHM010000394.1 GCA_020631315.1 Acidimicrobiales bacterium | reverse complement strand
TCGGCGTCTCGGCGAGGTCGTCGGGGATCGACGCCAGCGACTCGCGCAGCGCCGTCCAGTCGATGCCCATCGCATCGTCCATCCAGGGCCAGGGACCGCCGCCGTGGGCGATTGCGTAGGTGGGAAGTGTCGTGGCCGGAAGTGCGGGGGTCGCAGCTGTTTCACTCATGTCCGTCCTCACTCGATCGTTGACTTGAACGTTGAAGTCAACGTGGTTGAACATTCAACTCATTCCAACCCTTCGCTAGAATGTTCCGCGTGAGCACGCCCGACGCCGCCGACACAGCACCCATCGCCGACGCAGCACCCATCGCCGACGCAGCACCCATCGCCGACGCGCCGCCATGGCTCAGCGAGTCGCAGCTGCGGACCTGGGTCACGCTGATGGCGTTCATGGAGCACTTCCCCGCCGACATCGAGGCCCAGCTGAAGCGAGACAGCGGACTCAACCGGTTCGAGTACACGCTGATGGCGATGCTGTCCGAGCACGACGGCCACGAACTCGCGATGAGCGATCTCGCCGGCGTCGCCTTCGGGTCACTCTCCCGCCTGTCCCACGCGGTGACCCGGCTCGAAGGGCGTGGCTGGGTGGAGCGCGAACCGGGCAGTGGCGGTCGCCGCCACAACGTCGTCCGGCTCACCGGCGAGGGCGTCGTTGCGATGCGCGAGGCGTCGGGCCATCACGTCCGCCACGTCGACGAGGTCTTCGTCCAGTCGCTCACCGACGACGAGATCGAGGCCCTCGGCACCATCTGCGCCAAGCTGATCCGGGCCACCAGCGACGACGCCGGCGACCTGCTCGATCGGATGATCCCCGAGGTCGTCGCCCGCAACCTCGCCGACTGAGCAGGCACGAGGCGGCCCCTACCGCCACCGCGCCACACCACCAGCACGATCTGAGGCGCCACCGCCACCGCCACCGCCACGATCTGAGGGGTCAGAGCGCGCACTACGCGCGATTCTCGCCTTCAGATCCCGCAGGCAGACCCGGATAGGTTGAGCGGATGGCCGACATCGACGACGTCCGCAGCTACCTCGCCACCGAGACGGGGCTGGCCGTGGTCAGCACCACCCAGGCGGACGGGCGGGTGCTGTCGAGCGTCGTGAACTGCGGCGTGATCGACCACCCCACCAGCGGTGACCCTGTGGTCGCTCTCGTGTCCGGCGGCGCCGCGGCGCGACTCGGCCACGTCCGCCGAGGATCCGAGGTCACCATCACCGCGCGCCGTGGTTGGAACTGGCTCGCCGCCACCGGACCGGCCGACCTCATCGGCCCGAACGACCCAGCCGACGGCGTCGATGCCGAGGGCCTGCGACTGCTCCTGCGAGAGGTGTTCATCGCCGCCGGCGGCACCCACGACGACTGGGACGAGTACGACCGGGTCATGGCCGAAGACGAGCGGACCGTCGTCCTCGTCCGCCCCGACCGCATCATCGGCAACGCGCCCGCCTCGTGAGCGAGGACGCCTCATCCGAGCCGGCAGCGCCGGAGCAGCCCACGACCGAGCGCATCCTCGACGCGACGGTGCGCCTGCTCGCACGCGAAGGCATCTCGGGCGTCAGCATGCGCGCCGTGTCACGCGAGGCCGGTGTCGCGCTCGGACTCGCGAACTACCACTTCGACAACAAGACCGAGCTCATCTGCGCCGCACTCCGACAGCTCGGCGAACGCGACCAGGAGATCGTCACCCCGGATCCCGACACCGAACCGATCGACGCGCTGCGCACCAGCCTGCGCCGTGCCCTCGACCCCGAGTTCCTGGTCGCGGAGTACCTCGGCCTGCGCCTCCAGCTGTGGTCGCTCGCCGGCGTCGATGAGCAGTTCGCCGAGATCAACCGAACCGCCCAGCGCCGCTACCTCGACGCACTCGTCGACCTCATCGCAGCGGCCCGGCCCGATCTCACGGGCGAAGCAGCCGCCGCGCGAGCCGCCGATGTGCTCACCGTGCAGAACGGCGTGTGGCTGACGGCGATCCTGATCCGCGACGACGACGCCGTGGCCCGGGCACTCGAACGCACCGAGCAGATCGCCCTCGCGTGAGCACAACTTCCTCCTGAACAGCGGCGCGGCGATCGATCAGCGAGTCGGGTCGTCGACGTAGCGCAGGTAGGGCTTCACGACCTCGACGTTGGCGAACCGCGCCTGCACGTCGTCGGTCGACAGTGCCGGCGAGGCGATGACGCGGTCGCCCGGGGTCCAGTCGACCGGCGTCGCCACGGCGTGTGCGTCGGTGAGCTGGAGGCTGTCGAGCACCCGCAGGATCTCGTCGAAGTTGCGGCCCGTCGACTTCGGATAGGTGAGGATCAGGCGGATCTTGTTCGCCGGGTCGATGACGAACACGGACCTGACCGTCGACGTGTCACCCTCGCCCGGATGGATCATGTCGTAGGCCTCGGCGACCGCACGGTCGGGGTCGGCGATGATCGGGAAGTTCAGCTCCGTGCCGGTGGCATCGGCGATGTCCGGTGCCCAGCCGTGGTGGTCCTCGATGGGATCGACACTGACGGCGATGACCTTGGTGCCGCGCTCGGCGAAGCCCGACTGCAACGCTGCCGTTCGCCCGAGCTCGGTGGTGCAGACCGGCGTGAAGTCGGCCGGGTGGCTGAACAGCACGGCCCAGCTGTCGGCCTTCCAGCCGTGGAAGGTGAACTCGCCGTCGGTGGTGACGGCGGTGAAGTCGGGGGCGAGATCGCCGAGGCGCAGGGACATGGCCGGGGCTCATCTTCTTTCTCTTCTGGGGGGCGAACCGGGGTGCCCCCTCAAGCTACGTTTCGCCGTCGGCGAGCGCGTCTGCCTCGCTGATGAGGTTGACGGAGCGCAGCCGCTGCTGCGGCCCGAGACGCCCGGCGTCGACGACGGCATCGTCTGACTGACGAGCGTGGACGCGTGCGACCTCGACCGCCTCGACGGGATCGATGGCGGCGAAGCGCACCTCGTCGCCCGAACGCAGACGGACGAGCCGTTCAAGGTCCGGGCCGATGACCGTTGCGATCTTCGGATACCCGCCCGTCGTCTGATGATCGGCCAGCAGCACGGTCGGCACACCGTCCCCGGCGACCTGGATCGAGCCCAGAGCAACGGGCTCGGAAGGTATGGCCAACGCGTCGGCCAGAACGAGCGCCGGCCCGTCGAGACGGACACCCATGCGGTCGTACGCCGAGGAGAGTCGGAACGTCGACCCGAGCAGCGTCTCGGTCGCGCCATCGGCGAAGCGATCGACCTGGGGGCCGAGCACGACACGGATCTCCGACGACGCTCGCGCCGTGCCAGGCGTCACGAGCTCGCCGTCGCGCTCGGGTTCGGCCCTCGACCCATCGACCACCAGGACGTCGCCGGTCGCCACGGTGCCGCCGCCGAACCCCGACGTGGTGTGCGTGGCGGCCGACCCGAGCCACGACTCGCAGCGCAGCCCGCCCGCAAGCGCCAGCGTCGCCCAACTCCCCCACGCCC
>JAHDHM010000393.1 GCA_020631315.1 Acidimicrobiales bacterium | reverse complement strand
GGCATTCCTACCACTCGCCGCTCGGCGCCGTCGATGGTTGTCTGGGCTCATGAACGACACGACCGCACCCCCACCCGCGCAGGCCGACGACAAGGACTGGACCTGGGTCCTCGAGCAACCGTGCCCGGACTGCGGCGCCGGCGTGGGCTCGCTGACGATGCCCGAGGTCGCCGCCCTGAACCGGCAGGTGGCGGCCGGATTCGCCGACGTGCTGCGCAACCGAGCCGACGTGCGCGATCGCCCGTCCCCCGAGATCTGGAGTCCGCTCGAGTACGGCGCTCACGTACGCGACGTGTTCCGCCTGTTCTTGGTGCGCCTCGAGCTGATGCTCACCGAGGACGACCCGATGTTCGCCAACTGGAACCCGAATGAGACGGCCGAGGCCGATCGCTACGACTTGCTCGACCCTGCTGTCGTCGCCGACGAGCTGATCGCCGACGCCGAGGTGCTGGCGTCGAAGTTCGAGTCACTCACCACAGAGCAGCTGACACGCAACGGTCGCCGCTCGGACGGTGCGTCGTTCACCGTCGCATCATTCGCCCGGTACGAGATCCACGATCCGATGCATCACCTCTGGGACGTCGGCGGCATCGAACGATGGTGAGCCGGCTGCTGCACTGATCGAGCCGACGGGGACCGACGAGGGTCGAACGGTACGGTCGAACTCCATGCAGTTCGCACGGCGCCGGTCTGTGTCGGAGCCCGCCCAACCCGCCCGCCGGCGATGTCACAGCACCTTCGTGGTGGCGATCGCACCGCCGGACGGTCTGCCGGAGATCACGGTCGTGGACACGATGTCGGGCGAGCTGGCAGCGAGTCGCCGTGTGCTGCTGCAGCCGATCAACGGAGTGCCCATCGAGCGCTCGTGGACCGTACTGCTCCCCGCTGACATCGCTCCCGATGCATCGCTCCCGGTGCTGTGGGCCTTCCACGGTGCCGGCGGCGGTGGCACGGCGTTCGAGAGCAACCCGTTCATCCGTCGCCTCGTCGACACCGGGCAGGCGGTCGCCGTGCTGCCGAACGGGCACTCCGACGACAACCCTGGCGTCGGGCAGGGCTTCTGGAACCTCGGGTTCGAGGCGTCGTCAGCGGACGACCCACAGTTCGTCGAATGGATTCGGGCGGACCTTGCGACGATCCCTGGGCTGGACCTCGACCGACAGTTCGCTCTCGGCTTCTCGAACGGCGCCGGCTTCGTGAACCTCCTCGCAAAGACGACCGACCACTTCGACGCGGTCGCACCGATGTTCAGCCAGCAGCTGGTGCAGTTCGGCGACCTCGATCCGGTCGCGTCGGTGTCGGTGCTGCAGATCACCGGTGACGCCGATCGCATCATCTCGAACGACGGTGGCGACGCGGGCTTTGCCGGGCCGTTCATGTCGGCGACGGAGAGCGGCGCGAACTGGGCAAGGTTGCTGGAGTGCAGCGGCGCCCAGGTCGACACCGCCGACTGGTCAGGCACCTCGATGACCATCACCGACTACCGCGACTGCGCCGATGGAACGAGTGTGGTCGTCGCTGTCGGGGCTGGTCTCGGCCACGGCTTCGAAGGCCCGGCAAACAACACGGCACTCGAGAACGTGTGGGAGTTCTTCCTGACTTCGCCGTGATGACGGCGTGAGCTCATCGCGTCGACATCGTCCGAGCAGCACTACCTTGGCGCGATGCCCGACGACACCACCACCGAGGACGGTGCGAACTCGTCGGGCGAGGTGAGGCTCTGGTCGATCCCGTCGGTGCGCTACCTGCTGGCATCAGGGGTGCTGTCGACGACCGGCATCTCGCTGATGCTGGCCGTGCTGTTCAAGCAGGCGTTCGACATCACCGACGATGCGCTGACGATCGGCATCATCGGGCTGCTGCAGTTCATTCCGGCGATGCTGCTGGCGATCGTCGCCGGCTACCTGGCGGACCGGTTCGACCGTCGCCGCATCACTGCCTTGATGACGCTCGGCCGGGTCGCGTGTGCCGTTGCGTTCGTGGCCTACAGCCGCTCGGTCGGCGACGTCTCCGACGGTTCGGATGCGGCGATCTGGCCGCTGTACCTGATCACCCTCGCCTTCGGCACGTTCGACGCCATTGCGATCCCGGCCCGGTTCGCGCTGACACCGCTGGTGGTCGAGCGCCACCTGCTGCCGCGACTCGCCTCGACCAACGCTGCCGCGCGGGTGCTCGCGAGCATCGTCGGCCCGGTCGCCGGTGGCTTCCTCTACACCGTCGGTGCCGACATCGCCTATGTGGTCACCGCCGTGCTGTTCGCGGCGTCGATCCCGCCGATCCTGAAGGTCGTTTACGCGAACGAGCCGAAGCCGGTCACCGATCGGCCCTCGATGAAGCTGGCGTTCGAGGGGCTGCGCTACGTGCGCCGCTCGCCGATCGTGCTGTCGATCATCTCGCTCGACATGATCGCCGTGCTCTTCGGCGGCGCTGTCGCGCTGATCCCGGTGATCGCCGAGGAACGGCTCGGTGTCGGCGACATCGCGTATGGCTGGCTGCGAGCGGCACCGGGTATCGGTGCGGGAGCGATGGGACTGTTCCTGGCGTGGCGACCGGTGCAGCGACGGGTCGGGCCGATGTTGTTGTTCGTCGTGGGCGTGTTCGGGTTGTTCCACGTCGTGCTCGGCGTGACCACGAACTACGCCGTGGCGTTCGCCGCGTTGGTCGCAGCATCAGCTGCCGACATGGTGTCGATGACCATCCGGCTCACACTGGTGCCGTTGGCGACACCGGACCAACAGCTCGGTCGTGTCGCAGCGGTCGAGGGTGTGTTCATCGGTGCGTCGAACGAGCTCGGGGCGTTCGAGAGCGGCGTGGCCGCGCGGTGGTTCGGCGTGCCGCTGGCTGTCGCCGGTGGCGGTGTGATCACGATGGCCATCGCTGCCGCCTTCGCCGTGTTCGTCCCGTCGCTGCGCGACATCGACCGCTACGAGGACGTACATCCCCACGAGGAACCCACCGAGTCGCAGTAGCGGTGGGACCCGCCTCGTAGCGACAACACGTCGAATTCGCCGGCATCGCCCGTTGCGAACTACGTACGGTCGACGGCATGGAGCTGCGCTGGCCGGACCGTTCGATGCTCGACAGCTACGTGCGTGCGCTCGCCAAGGGTTGGTATCCGAACACCATGGACCCCTCGTCCGGCCACGCCGAGCTGACTCGTGTGGCCGCTGACCCTGACCGGTTCATCGAACTCCAGGTGGATCGCGAAGCGGCCGGCGACCCGATCCAACTGCCCGACGGGTCGACGGCCGAGCGCATCCCGGGGTTCCGGAAGTGGATGTGGGACGGCGAGTTCTGCGGCGCCATCAACTTCCGTTGGGTCCCCGGCTCGAACGAGTTGCCGGCCCACGTGCTCGGCCACGTCGGGTACACCGTCGTCGAATGGCGGCGAGGCGAGGGCATCGCCACGTGGGCGCTCGGCGAGCTGCTGTACGACATCCGGGCCGAGGGTCTGACCCG
>JAHDHM010000392.1 GCA_020631315.1 Acidimicrobiales bacterium | reverse complement strand
AGATGCCGTGGTAGTGGTACTCGCCGGTGGGCTGGACGTGGGCGTTGTTGAAGTCGAGGCCGAGGTCGTACAGGTCCTGCAGGGCCTCGATGCGGAACGTCTCGCCGCTGGCGCACGTCACGGTCTCGGCGGTCGCCGGTTCGAACTTGATGCCGTTCACGGCCACGCCCGTCGTCCGGGTCTGGGTGGGCGTGCCGACGTAGGTGCCGGTCACCGGGTACTCCCACACGAGGCTCTGCTCGGAGATGGCATTCGGGTTGCCCGGGTTCGGGAACTCGCCGGTCTCGTGGTCGGGGAGCGCGTTGGTGACGATGGTCCTGGTGTCGCCGTCGACCGTGACGGTGACCATCGTGCCGAAGTCGGCGTCGGTCAACGTGTAGTCGCCGAGGTAGCCAGACGCGGCAACGTCCGTCGTCGGTGCCGCGTCGGGGTCGGTGGACGTCGTCGCTGCCGTCGTCGTGGTCTCGGCGACGATCTCCGCAACGGAGCTCGTCGTGGTGCCAGCTGTGTCGTCGGCTACGTCGGCCGCGTCGTCGTCGAGCACGGCGTCACCGCAGGCACCGACGACGAGCACGGCGGCGAGGACGCCGCCGACGATTCGGGCGTTCTTCGTGAACTTCATACGAGCAGTGTCGTCGTCACCCCTGGGAGGTCCCTGAGACGTTGCTGGGAGATCGCGGGGAGTTCGATGACGAACGCGTGACACCGTCCCCGGGACGCCGTGCTCGAGCTGCAGCGCCTCAGGCGAGTCCGTTCAACCGGTTCAGGTTGGCGAAGCGGGCCGGATCGAGATCTCGCCCGTCGAAGGCGACGTGGTCGGCTGGGTAGCGGTGGGCTCGATAGATGCCGACCGCGGGCGTGCCGCTCTTGGGCCGGTGGTTGACGAACGGGTTGATCCACTCCCACACGACCTCGTGGGCACGGTTCACCTCGAACACGGTGCCGCTGGAGCCCTCGCAGACCAGGACGGAACCGTTCCAGAGTCGGTCGGCGCCGGAGATGTAGTTGCTGAAGAACTGGTGCGGCGGCCGGCCTTCGTACTTCCAGGTGATCTCGCCGCTCGGCACCTCGATCTCGAGGATGCGCGAGCTCGACAGTCCGTTGTCGAAGACCTGGATGTGGTCGTCGTCGACCCAGGTGGTGTGGTGCTGGCCGTGGGTCTCGGTGAACTTGAGGGTGAGCTCCCCGGTCTCACCGTCGATGACGCCGATGCGGTTGTTGGTGCGAGCCGAGAACACGATGTCGCCGCGGCGGTTCACGTCGATGGCGTTGACGTGGGTCCACTCCCACCGGCGCTTGGTCGGGTGGATCGGATCGGCTTCGGGGTCGAGGAGCTGCCACGTGTGGATCCGGCGCACCTCGTTGCCGTCGGGATCGACCTCGACGATGTCGTCGCCCAGCAGCTGCGGGAGTTGCTCGTCGGGCATGGTGTAGCCGCCGACCACCGACTCGTGGAGCTCGTCGTTCAGCTCCACCCACTCGGGCACCATCGTGTTGCCGTTCGGCAGCCGGACGAAGTCGTGATGCTGGAACGGGTTGTCGTATTGCCAGACGACGTTGCCGTCCCAGTCGACCTCGAGCAGGGTCGTCTTGTAGCCACCGAGGCGGGTGACGTGACGCTCCAGTGGAGGTGGCGGCTCGGTGGGGTTGTCCTCCGGCGGAGGTGGAAGGTTCACGTCCGAACCCGACATCAGCAGGTTGCCGTTGTCGAGGATGCGGCCGTAGCCGGGGTCGATGGTGTCGAAGGTCCACCGATGCACGATCTGCCCGTCCATGTCGAGCAGGTAGGCGTGCCGGTCCGAGCTCGGCGTGATGAGCGTGTAGCCCTTCGTGGACCGGTCGGGACGATGGAAGGTCAGCCCCGTCGGTCGGTTGATCGACCAGCCCATGATCCGTCCCTTCCCGCCCGTCGGACGGTTGTCGTGCCGCTGTGTTCGACCCTAGCGAGGCCGACCGGCCGGCCTCGGCGAGATCACTTGGTGCTGACGCAGGCGTCGAGGGCGAAGCGCAGACCCGCCCGTACTGCGGCGACCTGTGCGTCGATGCAGATGGCCGGGGTGGCGGTGGGGCTGTCGGGATAGACCTCGGTGGTGGTGGTGAACCGGGCGTCGGTCATGCCCGCACAGAGGCCGAGTTCGACGACCGGGTAGTTGATCACCCCGGGCTGGGTGACGTCGCTGCCGATGATCTGGCCTGCCTCGTCGGCCGGCGCGATGTGGGTGACGGCCTCGACGCCCGCGATGACCGCGGCCTGGAACCCGGGTTGCGGGTTCTGGGTGTCGCCGACGGTGTAGAAGCCGTCGGGGATCTCGCCGGGTTCATACGCGATGCCGTCCCGTGCGGCCAACGCCGGCCGGAACTCGGTCTCGTCGGTGTCGGTCGTCTCGTGGAGGTCCATGTGGACGAGCCAGTCGACGTCGTACGAGCGCACGAGCTGCATGACAGCTGCCGCCTCGGGCGACGGGCTGTCGTCGACGAACGACCGGTTCGGATCGATGGCGTCGGGGTTCCACCGGTGGATCACCTCGTAGCCCCACGGACTGACGCACGGTGCGACGAGCAGGTTGAGCTCGTCACGGAACTCCGGCGCCACCGAGCGAAGCACCTCGATCGCCCCTTGGACGCCGCTGGTCTCGTAGCCGTGCACGCCGCCCGTGATCAGCGCCCACGGCGCATCCGGGTCGGTCGAGCGGACCTCGACGCAGAGCAGCGGATAGCGCTCGGGGTCGACCGGGAGGGCGCCGTACTGCGTCACCTCGACGTCGGCGCCGAGAGCGGCGAGTGGGGCCAGCACCTCGTCGGCGTAGCTGCGGCGCAGCTCGCGTGCCTCGAACCACTGACGTCGTTCGGCGTCGCCCCATGGCACCCCGGGAGTGCCGATGGGCGGGTTGATCGACCCCATGATTCGTCCTCGCTGTCCTCGTGTGCCGACCCGGAGGTGTCCCGACCGGCTGTGCTCTCAAGCTGGGCTGACCCTAGCGAGGCCCTCGGACAGCGGGCATCCAGCGAGGGCCGGCCGTGGCGTCGATGCGGGCGACGAACGTGTCGTGATGGGCGTCGATCGCGTCGCAGAACGCGATCGTGATGTCGGTGCCGACGGCTTCCCAGGCGGGCGCGGTCAGCGCGTCGGTGCGGCGCTCGAGGTCGAGGCGGAAGGCACGGCCCGCATCGTTGATGCGGCCCGCTCCGGAGTCAGCGTCGATGTCGGCCCAGCCCTTCGCCGCGAGCCGGGCCCAGCCGGCGGCGATGAGGTCGTCGTTCGCGCCGCGGCTCCGGGCGATCCACTCCTCGCCGCCGTACTCGTCGATGTCGACCATGACCGAGTGCAACAGGCCGACTTCGACGTCGTCCAGGTCCTCGCTGGCGCACAGGGCCCAGTGGTTGTCGCCGCGGAGCTCGCGGAGGCAGTTCGCCGCCAGCCATGCCGACAGCGCTGGTGCCGCCGCAGGGTCGCGTGGTCGAGCCCGGTGG
>JAHDHM010000391.1 GCA_020631315.1 Acidimicrobiales bacterium | reverse complement strand
CAGTTCTGGGGCTTCGCCCTGTCGAACTTGAATTGGCTGAAGAATGACGAAGCGTTGGCCACACCGTTACCACACCCGATCTGTTTGATGGTCGCACAGCCAGAACCTATGATGACGGGTTTGCGATCCTTCAGGACATCGGCCTTCAGACTGTCGCGGAGCTCGCGCTTGAGGAACTTGCCGTTGGCGTTGCGAGGCAGCGGCTCGGTGCGGAACCAGACGTGCGTCGGGATCTTGAACGGCGCCATCTTCCCGGTCAGGTGCTCACGCAGGCCGGCCTCGTCGAGCTCGGTGCCGGGCGCCAGCACGATGGCCACACCGACCTCTTCGCCCAGACGATCGTCCGGCACGCCGAACACTGCCGCCTCGGCGATCGACGGGTGCTCGTAGATCGCTGCCTCGACCTCGCCGCAATGGATGTTCTCGCCACCGCGGATGACCATGTCCTTCTTGCGGTCACGGATGTGGACGAAGCCGTCCTCGTCGATGATCGCGATGTCGCCCGTGTGGAACCAGCCGTCGACGATCGCCTCGGCGGTCGCATCGGGGCGATTCAGGTAGCCCTTGATCACGTTCGAGCCGCGCACGACGAGCTCGCCGAGGGCGTTGATGCCCACGTCGTTGCCGTCGTCGTCGACGCACTTGGCGTCGAGCGTGGGGACGACCGGGCCGACCGACTCGGGCTTCATCAGGTACATGACGTCACCGACGCTGGTGATGATGCCGTGGGTCTCGGTGAGGCCGTAACCGGTCGACGGCTTGCCCGAACCCTCGAGGCCCTCGTCGATCTTCTCGACCAGGTCGGGCTGGAGCGCGGCACCGCCGCCACCCATGGACCCGATGGTCGACGTGTCGGTGGTCGCCCAGTCCGGGTGCAGCAGCATCTCGCGACTCATGGTCGGCACGCCGGTGAAGACGGTGACCTTCTCGCGCTCGATCAGCTTCAACGCCTCGCCAGCATCCCACTTGTACATCGACACGATGCGGCCGCCGCTGGCCGTGATCGGATGCATCACGCAGTTGCAGCCGGTGACGTGGAACAGGGGCACGGGCAGCAGCACGGTCGGCTGCAGCGCTTCGCCGTCGAGCGGGTTGTCGTTGCCGCCATCGCTGAGACCGGCTGCGGCCTTTGCCGCACCCGCCGACGCGGTCATGAACGCCATGTTCATGAGGTTCGACACCGAGCCACGGTGGGTCAGCTGTGCGCCCTTCGGGAAGCCTGTCGTGCCCGACGTGTAGAAGATGCAGACGTCGTCGTCGGGGTCGATCGTGACCTCGGGGAGAGCAGCCGGGGCTGCGGCTGCATCAACGACGTCACCCCACGCAGCCGCGCCGGCGGGCAGGTCACCGGAGCAACGCACCGCGATGATCGGCAGCTCGGCGTTCTCTCGGAGGCTGTCGAGCTCGGGGACGACGCGGTCGAGCCGCTCCTGGTCGAGGATCATCACCTTCGGGGTCGAGTCCTCGATGCCGAAACGCATCTCCTCGCCCGTCCACCAGGCGTTCATGCCGACGACGGCGGCGCCCACGGACGTGATGGCCCAGTACGAGAAGATCCACTCCGGGTAGTTCCGCATGGACACGGCGACCCGGTCGCCGGGCTGGACGCCGTAGGTGTCGACGAGCTGGTGGGCCAACGAGCGGACGATGGCGTGGGCCTCGGTGTACGTGTACCGCTCCTCGTCGTAGACGAGGTACTCCTTGTCGCCGTGCAGGGCCGACAGCTCCCACAGCACCCGCATGTTCGGCGGGGCCGCCTTGTACACCTTGACCGGGATGCCCCGGACCTCTTCGACGACCGTCTCGAAGGGGCCACCCTCGCCGGTCATCTGCTGATACGTGGAGTTGTAGACGTCGAGCACGCCTGAGGTTGTAGCGGTTCCGTGCCGAGTGTCACAACACGGCGTCCTGCTGCGCAGAGAGGGCGATGCCGTCGTGACGCAACTGCGGTTGCGCCGATCCCACGTGGAGTGACGACCTTCGACGAGATGGTCACGTCGGGTGTCGAGTTCTTGTTCGGATTGGCTGTCCCACCGTCTCACTAGGCTGTCGAACGAGTTCGACAGCGGGTTCGAGAGCGGCCCGGGGTCACAGGAACAACGTCTGCAGCGCACGCCGCGAACTGTTCCTGGACGCTGCAGAGTTCGCTGACTGACCGGTCTGGATCCTCGACCCTCAGCCGCCCGATGGCTCTCCCAACGGCTCGGTGTGCTGGGCGCCACGGTGCGTGAATGGATCCGCGTCGGTCGCGCTCTGCGTGCTCTTCGCGCAACCGGGGTTGCGTGGGCGGAGGGTCGGATCTCGTTTGCCAAGGTCCGCACGCTCACCCGCATCGCCACAGCTGCCAACGAGAGCACCTCGTCGGAGTTGGCTGAACGACAATCGGCGCCGCTGCGGACCCTGCCACAACCACTGGCACGACAGCGACTGACCCCGGCCCCGCACCCGCCTGGGGCATCATCGGAGCATGAGTGACACGCCTCCTCCCCCACCCGGCTGGCATCCCGATCCGACGGGCAAGTTCGAGTTCCGCTGGTGGGACGGGGCGCAGTGGACCGAGAACGTGGCCACCAACGGCGTCACGCAGACCTCGCCGCTCCCGACGCGGCCGACCGGTCTCGACGGCTTCGACGACTCGCTGACCGTCGGCAAGCACGACGACCCGACGAAGATCCAGGAGCAGGTCCACGGCACCGGTTACAGCGGCGCCGGCATCCAGGGCGAGACCCCGGGCGGCGGGGGCACGCTCATGACCGAGCCGGTGCTGGTCGTGAACCAGAAGGCCAAGATCATCGAGCTCAACAACCAGTACGGCGTGTTCGATCAGCACGGTCGACAGCTCGCTTCGGTCAACCAGGTCGGCCAGTCGACGGCCAAGAAGGCGCTGCGTCTCGTCGCCTCCCTCGATCAGTACATGACCCACAAGCTCGAGATCGCCGACGCAGCGGGCAACGTCGTGCTCCGCCTCACCCGACCGGCCAAGTTCATCAAGTCGACCGTGATCGTCGAGAACGCGCACGGCCAGGAGATCGGCAAGATCGTCCAGCAGAACGCCATCGGCAAGATCAACTTCGCGCTCGAAGCCGGCGGACAGCAGCTCGGCTTCATCAAGGCACAGAACTGGCGGGCCTGGAACTTCCGGATCGAGAACTCGGCCGGAGCCGAGGTCGCCCGGATCACCAAGACCTTCGAGGGTCTCGCCAAGACGATGTTCACCACGGCGGACAACTACGTCGTGCAGATCACCGACGGGCTCGCCGACCCGCTGCGCACCCTCGTCGTGGCCTCCGCGCTCAGTGTCGACACGGCGCTGAAGCAGGACTCGCGCGGCCTGGGCTGAGCTGCCGCACGAGGCCGAGCACCGGCCCGTCGATACCCTCGACCCATGGCCGACTCGACCAGAACCTGGGACGCACACTGGAACTGGGACAACTCGTTCACCGACGAGCTCCCCGCCGACCCAGAGACCCAGAACTTCC
>JAHDHM010000390.1 GCA_020631315.1 Acidimicrobiales bacterium | reverse complement strand
GGCAACGAGCACATGCGCTGGCTGTCACCCGAGACCCAGGCCGAGCTCATGCGGGTCGAGCGGATGATGAACGGCTCGGTCGGCGACGTGCAGGCCCCTCAGCGCATCCGCGACCGCATCATCATGGGCGGCGGCATGGGCGGCGGTGGAATGGGCACGCTGCAAGCGCTGCTGACCGAGATCTCGGGCCTGAAGAAGCCTCGCGGTTTCGTCAACCGTCAGGTCCGACGCTTCCTCGGCATGAAGCCGAAGCCGCCGTTCAAGTACCGCATCCTCATCATGATGGCGACCAACATGCCGAACGCCCTGGACGACGCCCTGCTGCGTCCGGGTCGCCTCGACCGCATCTACAAGGTCGGCTATCCCTCCAAGGAAGGCCGCAAGCGCACCTACGAGGGCTACCTCAACAAGGTGAAGCACGTGCTGACCGACGAGCAGATCGAGAAGCTGTCCGTCATCACCCCGTATGCGACGGGCGCCACCATGAAGGACCTCGTGAATGAGGCGCTCATCACCGCCATCCGCGACGGGCGTGACGCCGTCACGTGGTCGGATGTGATCACCGCGAAGCACTTCAAGGAGCTCGGTCCGTCGGAAGAGGTCGAGTACATCGAGCGCGAGCGCCACGCCATCGCAGTGCACGAGGCCTGCCACGCTGTGGCTGCACACCGCACCCGCCAGCACATGCACATCGACATCGCCACGATCGAGAAGGGCGGCTCGTATCTCGGTATGGTCAGCTCGATCAAGCCGGAGGACCAGTTCACCCGGTGGAGGAGCGAGTACGAGTCGGACATCATCGTCTCGGTCGCCTCCTTGGCCGGCGAGCGTCTCTTCTTCGACGGCGACAACTCGTCGGGGGTCTCGGGTGACCTCGAGTCGGCGACGACGATCGCCGGTCTGATGGAGGGCTTCTGGGGCATGGGTTCGACCGTTGCCTCACATGCTGCGTCGACACGGCTGCAGCTGGGCGGCGGCGCCAAGGGTCCCGGCCCTGGCGGGGCCGGCGACGACAAGGGCGAGGTCGACCCGACCGACGGGCCGCTCGGCATGCGGGTCGAGGCGAATCTCGCACGTCTGCTGGACGAGGCCGAGCAGCTCCTGCGCGACAACTACTTCCAGGTCCTTGCGGTGGCGCACGCGCTCGAGACGCACAAGACCCTCGCCGGCGAGGACGTCATGGCCGTCATCGACGGCACCCAGGGTCCGATGATCGACGGCTCGGTGTACTACTCCGACGCGGCCAAGGTCGAGTTGCAGGCGTACCACGAGCTCGCCGCGGCAGCCCACCGGGCTCACGGCCGTGTCTCAGAACCGATGCCGGCCCTCAGCACCATCCGTGAGCCGGGCGACGAGGCCCTCGACCCCGCCGAAGGGGCCCTCGCCGACTCGTCCGCCACGGCCGACCCCGACGACTGACGACGACGTCGCTCCGGCTCGCCCACAGACCGGGCAAGCTGTTCCGATGCGCCGACTGCTGATCGACACCGACACCGCCTCCGACGATGCCGTTGCCCTGGTGATGGCGCTCATGGCCGACGACGCCGAGGTCGAGGCCATCACCGTCGTGGCGGGCAACGTCCCGCTCGACCTGGCGGTCCAGAACGCGCTGTACACACGAGAGCTCTGCGGGAGCGACGTGCCGCTGCATGCCGGCTTGGCCGGCCCACTCATGCGCGACCTCGAGACAGCCCAAGAGGTGCACGGTGTCGACGGCATGGGCGACATCGGGCTGCCACTCAATGGTCGGACACCCGACGAGGGCCACGCCGTCGAAGTGCTCACCGAGCGCATCATGTCCTCGGATGGGTCGCTGACCCTGGTGACGCTCGGCCCGCTGTCGAACGTCGCCACGGCATTGCTGCGAACCCCGGAGATGGCCGGTCGGGTCGAGCGCTGCGTCGTCATGGGCGGCGCGGGGAGCGGCTCGGGCAACGTGAGTCCGCTCGCCGAGTACAACCTGTGGGCCGACCCGGAGGCGGCACGTGTCGTGTTCCGTTCGGGCCTGCCGATCACGATGGTCGGGTGGGACATGTCCACGAGGTTCGCCACCTTCTCTCCTGCCCAGGCGGCGGAGATCCGGGCGATCGGCACCCCGCTGGCTGAGTTCACCATGGACATCCAGGCAGTGGTCCACGAGTACTCGACGACCGAGTCCCATCTGGAGGGCTTCGACCTGCCCGATCCGATCGCGATGGCGGTGGCACTCGAACCCGAGATGGCGACCACGGAACACCGGTTCGTCGAGATCGGCATCGGCGACGGCCACGACCGCGGCAAGGACATCATCGACTGGCGAGGATCGACCCGCGAGCCGGCGAACGTGCATGTGGCGATGACCGTCGATCGCGATCGCTTCGTCGCCCGCCTGCGCTCCAGCGTCAGCTGAACCAGCCCAGCGTCAGCTGAACCTCGGTTCACGTCCAGAAGTGGGCGAAACGAGTTCAGACCGACGAAAGGTGCCGGGATCTCGACCTCAGGATCGACCCCTGATCGGCCGATCTGGTCCTCATGGCCAGCAGCGTGGCGACGCCACGATCGAACGCGACCTCGGCGACGGGTGGTTCCGCGCGCTCGCAGGCCAACACCGACAACGATCGTAAATGGCAGGCGTCGCGCGGTACGGCGCTGGCGATCCGCGCCGCCATGTTCGGTCTGCCCATCGTGGCCGGCTACGTCGCGAGCGTCATCTTCTCGATCATCGTGCCCCGCCCGTCCGGTTGGTTGTTCGCCGGCGTGTGGTGGCTGGCGATCATCGTGGTTTCGACCGCGGCGATCCGCACGACTCGCCCTGTGCTGCGAGGGCTGGCGCCGCTGTCGTTCCTGTACCAGTGCACGCTGGTCTTCCCTGGCGACGCACCGAGCCGGTACAAGGTGGCGCTCAAGCAGCGATCAGCCCGCGAGCTCCAACGTCGCGTCGAGAACGGCGAGCACCTGGGTGACACGCCCGCAGAGGCCGCTGAGGACATCCTCGCGCTGCTCGCCGCGCTGAACGATCACGACCGCCGCACCCGCGGACACTCCGAGCGGGTACGCGCATACTCGGACCTCATCGCCGAGGAGATGGGCTTCTCCGAACCCGAACGCGAGAAACTGCATTGGGCGGCGCTGCTGCACGACGTCGGCAAGATGTCGGTCGACCCCGACATCCTCAACAAGGACGGACGCCCCACCAACGACGAGTGGCAACAGCTCCGCGACCACCCACGCCAGTCGGCAGCACTCCTGATGCCGTTGCGGCCGTGGCTGGGCACCTGGCTCGACGCTGCCACCCAGCACCACGAACGCTGGGACGGCGACGGCTACCCCAGAGGCCTCGCCGGCGAACAGATCTCGCTCGCCGCCCGAATCGTCGCCGTGGCAGACGCCTACGACGTCATGACCTCGAGCCGGTCGTACAAGAAGGCCTGGCCCGCCGACGAAGCCCGCGCAGAACTCGCCCGCTGCGCCGGCACCCAGTTCGACCCCAACGTCGTCCGCGCCTTCCTCAA
>JAHDHM010000389.1 GCA_020631315.1 Acidimicrobiales bacterium | reverse complement strand
GGTCGTCACCGTTCTCGCCGTCATCGTCGGGCAGCTGTTCGGCATGGCCGTCGAGCCTGCCGTCGTGGCCGGCGACTCGGTGACCGCCACCTCGCTGGCCCCACACCTGCGGACCGTCGCCCTGGGCATCACCGATCGTGAGCGGCCGCCGCTCGGCCACGGCGAGCTCGTCGACGTGCACGGTGTGGACGGCCAGACGGGCTTCGTGCGCGTGCTGGTCGAAGGGGCGGTCGTCACCCACACCGATGCGAGCCGGATCGTGGTCGCGGTCGATCAGCGCGACGCGACGATCCTCACGAGTGCAACGGCACTCGGCCGTGTGCACGTGGTCGGCCGTTGACGACCTCGGGCCGGGCTGCGCAGCGAACGGGCGTACAGCGTCAGCGGAAGTTCGTGGCCAGGAGGCCCAGCACCGCGAGACCGACGACCACGCGGTAGCCGACGAACGGAGCGAAACTCCGGGTACGCACGAACTTGAGCGTGCCCCACACGGCCACCCAGCCGGTCACGGCCGAGGAGAGGAACCCGACGATGAAACCGCCGACGAGCTCGTCGGGGATGCCGGTCGAGACGACGTCGAGACCGCGGTAGATGCCGGCGCCGAAGATCACGGGCAATGCCATCAAGAACGCGAGCCGAGCGCCTGAAGTGCGGTCGAAACCGAGCACCCGGCCGACGGTGAGCGTCGAACCGGATCGGGACACGCCGGGCAGCAGCGCCATCGCCTGGCCGGCGCCCATGAGCAGCGCATCACGGATCGTGAAGTCGTCCTGTGCCCGCTCACCCGGGAGCCGGTCGGCCCACAGCAGGACGAGGCCGAACACGATCAGCAGGACGGCGATCAGCCAGATCTCGTCCGAGGCACCGAGCAGTGCGTCCTCGAGCAGCACGCCGGTGATCGCAGCCGGCACAGCAGAGGCGACGAGGAACCAGGCGATCTTGCCGTCCCGACTCAGTGGCTCACGCGTCCACAGTGGCGAGAACCCAGCGACTGTGTACTTGCGCACATCGGACCACAGATAGGCGACGGCGCCGATGGTCGTACCGAGGTGCAACGCCACATCGAAGGCGTTCTCGAGTTCCTCGTTGCCGGCGAAGTCGTCCCAGCCGAACAGCCACGGCACGAGCTCCAGATGTCCGCTCGAGGAGATGGGCAGGAACTCGGCGAGTCCCTGGACGATCCCGAGCACGAGGGCGTGGAGAAGAGGCATCAGGAACATGGTCGACCGTCGAGCACGACAGATCAGGGATGGGTCACGAATCTCGGTGCCCGAGTACGATCCGGCGCCGTGCCCGACGACCCGTTCCAGCAGCTGCTCGACGACCTCGAGGCCGAACACGCAGCGCTCGACCGAGTGGTGTCGACCGTCGACGACGACGGATGGGCGACACCGACGGCGAGCCCCGGCTGGCGGATCGCCGAGCAGATCGCCCATCTCGCCTACTTCGACCGCACGGCGACGCTGGCGATCACGGACGACAACGCGTTCCAGCGGAACTTCGCCGAGCTGAGAGAGCGACGCGGTGGAGACCCGAGCATCGCCGACGCATCGCTGCCGCCCGCCGATCTGCTGGATCTGTGGCGACGCGCCCGTCGCGGGCTCGTGGAAGCGGGGCGTGCAGCCGAGGCCACCGACCGCTTCTCCTGGTACGGGCCGTCGATGGGAGCGAAGTCGTTCCTCACCGCCCGCCTGATGGAGTGTTGGGCTCACGGTGTCGATGTCACCGACGCACTCGGCCTCGGACCCGTCGACAGCGACCGCCTGGCCCACATCGTGCACCTCGGCTTCATCACCAGGGGCTGGACCCACACCAATCGCCGCGAGCCGGTGCCCGAGGCCGACGTACGTGTCGAGGTCCAGGCGTCCTCGGGAGCGATCTGGTGTCACGGACCCGACGACGCGGCCGAGTCCGTCACCGGGAGCGCCCTCGACTTCGCGCTGGTCACCACCCAACGGCGCAACGTCGCCGACACCGATCTCGTCGTCGTGGGCGCTGCGGCCGCGGACTGGATGTCCAAGGCCCAGCTCTTCGCTGGGCGCCCGTCGGATCCGCCCCCGCCTCGAGCCTGAAGGCGACCTCCGAGGGCCGCCCCGTACCCTCGAGCGTCATGACGTTCCGGATCGCGCTCGCCGCCGCGGTGGTGCTCGCGGCTGCCTGCTCGGGTGACGACGTGACGGTGCCTGACGACGAGCCCGCCACGACGGCACAGGAGTCCACGACGGCGCCGTCGACGACGAGCACCGTCACCATCGCCGTGCCGACGACGGCCGGAGATGCCGGCACGACGACCTCGACCGCTGCAGTACCGACCACCGCAGCACCCACCACCGCAGCACCCACCACGACAGCGCCGCTCGTGTTCGCCGCGACGATCTCACCGATCGACGAGGAGCTGGCCGCCCGGATGCAGTTGAGCTGGCGCGAAGGGTGTCCAGTAGGTCTCGACCAGCTGTCGTACCTGTCCCTGCATCACGTCGACTTCGACGGCCGGCTCGCCGTCGGTGAGCTCGTGGTCGCGAGCGACCTCGCCGAGGAGGTCGTCGAGATCTTCCGCGACCTCTTCGACATCGCCTTCCCGATCCAGCAGATGCGGCTCGTCGACGAGTTCGGCGCGGACGACAACACCTCGATGACGGCGAACAACACCTCGGCGTTCAACTGCCGGTTCGTCGATGGGACGAACAGCTGGTCGAAGCACTCCCTGGGTCGCGCCATCGATCTCAACCCGCTGATCAACCCGTGGGTGCGTGGCGACCAGGTCGACCCGCCCGGCGGCATCGACTACGTCGATCGGTCGCTCGACCACTTCGGGGCCATCGACGACGGCGACGAGATCGTCGAGATCTTCGAGTCACGCGGCTGGCGATGGGGCGGCCGCTGGAACTCGCCGGACTACCAACACTTCGACAAGTAGCCGCCAACGAGGCGATCGATCACATCGACGGGATGATGCGCGGTGTCCACGGCCGGTGCGGATCCGAGTGATGTCCGATCGGCGTGCCGGCCCGCAGCGAGTCGAGGAACGACACCGGTCCGTCGAAGTCCGGCATCTCGACATACGCAGCGCCGAACGCGTCGGGGACGTGGGCATCACTGCCCGCACCTGCGGCGAGATCGTGTTCGGCGGCGAACTCGGCAGCACGTCGATTGAGCGACTGCAGCGACGTCTTCGAGTTGATGACCTCGATCGCGTCGACGAGACCTCGCTCGACCAGGTCGATCAGCGCCGGCTCGGCCAGGTTGTTGCGCATCGGGTCGAACGGGTGCGGCACGTAGACCACGGCGCCCTGGCCCCGGATCCGCTTCGCCGTCTCCACCGGATCGAGACCCTGCGGCACCCGTTCGATGAGGAACAGTCCGATGAGCTCGCCGTGATGGGTCTTCATCTCCTCGCCCACGACCACACGACAGGGCAGCTCGTCTTGCAGCTGCACGGCGCCGGCGATGGCGTGGTGATCGGTGATGCACACGACATCGAGCGCTGCCGCGCCGATGGCGTCGACGATGCCAC
>JAHDHM010000388.1 GCA_020631315.1 Acidimicrobiales bacterium | reverse complement strand
CGAGCCGATCGTCGGCGAAGAGCGTGAACGTCGCTGGCAGCAGTCCCGGAACGACTCCCTCGGGAGGCCCGAACCACTCCGGACGGACGACTGGGCGGTTCTCGACCACCCGCTCATCGGTCGCATATGCATCGATCGGATCGAAGAAGCCCACGCCGATGAACGTACTCGCTGCTCTCCACTCATTCTGCAGGCCTCAGCGGTGGTGAAGGACGGCCAGGTAGGACCATGTTGGCAGAAGTAAGTCGGCGTCGATTGCGTGCTCCCGGTCGGGTGCGAGGACGGCTGTGACATCGAGGCCACTTGCTGCAGCGAGCTCAGCGAGCTCGTGGGGTGCGTAGCAGCGGAGGTGCTGCGTGAGCACGACCGGGTCGGTGATGTCGGGGTCGATCACCCACCAGCTGTCAGTGGCGGTGGTGGTCTCGGGGTCGAAGGCTCGTCGGTGGCCGAGCGTGTGCGGGTCGCCCTGAGCGGGGTCCGCTGGTTTCGTTTCGCTGAGGCCGTCGTCGAGCACCCAGCCGGACGGGTGGAAGACCTCGAGAAGCGAGACGCCGCCGTCGATCAGCCAGTCGTCGGCGATGCGGACGAGCAGTCGGCGCTGGTCGTCGTCGTTGCCGACGCCGTCCCAGCAGCAGACGACGTCGATCTCGAAGAAGTCGTCCGGTAGGAGCTCGACATCGCCGATCGCTGAGCTGATGTCGGGTGCGTGATGGATGCGGCTGCTGAGGTCGACTCCGACCACCGACCTGCCGGTGGCGGCGATGGCATGTGCCGACGTGCCGTAGCCACATCCCAGGTCGAGGACGGTCGAGGCGCTCGGCGCAAGGGTCGTGAGCAGTGCTGCTCGCTGCCGGTCGACCTCGTCGACCACGGCTTCTGCGGCTGCCCACCAGTCTCGGGTGGCCGAGTAGAAGCCCTCGATCCAGTCCACGAGTCAGTCCTCGCCACTCCGCTGAGCGACGCTGAGCGGGCGGCCCACGCAGCCGAAGGTGATGGTTTGTACGCCGGCACTCCGAGGCCCGATGCGTTGACCGCCCGAGCGGTTGCCGAGGCGCAAACCAGGCTCGCCGCCCAGAGGCGGTCTGCAGTCCGAGCTCCGCGTCGATCTACCTGGTCTCGACGGTGGCGGAGGCCGAGCACAGGGTCGAGGCGAGCCAATTCGTCGCTCGGCTCGACAGCCACAGCGCCCATCGACTGTTACCTGAGCCGTTGCGGGCGGAAGTGCGCTCAGCCCTCCTCGAGTCGCTTGGACACGGGCAACGCGACATTGCGTACCGGACCGAGATTCTCACGGCGACACGCCGCTGAACCGGCGAAGACCACGCGCGCAGGTCACAACTCGACACTCGCCCACAACCACCAAATCTCGAATCGGGCGCTCGGGTCTGCGCCGGCGGCTCAGTCGCTGACCCACCGTTGCCTGTCCTCCGCCAGCACGGGCCCAGATCAGCGCCGCCCTGGGCGTCACGAAGACGGACGGTCGATGGGGTCAGGGAGTTCGGGTCGCCAGGCGGGGTCTGGTCGCCAGGTCGGCCAGGCCTCCGAGAACGGAGCCCGCCGATGTTCGATGTCGTCTATGACCGCTTCGGCGGTCGTCCGTACGTGGGCGCCGAGTTCGGCGTCGAAGATGCCCCTTCGCACGATCTCGTCGAACTCCTCGCCGTCCTTCCACCGCCAGGTGAGATCGGGTTCGGCGACCACGTCGAGCATCAGGTCCATCGCCTCGAAGCCGTGCTCATGGCGGGTCATCGGTCGTTGGAGGTTGACGTACCAACCGAGGTGTGAGCCGTCGGCCCGCCACGACACCCAGATCGAGTACCAGTCGCCGGGGCGGAGAATCCAGAGGCTTGACACGTCCCATCGATGCTCGGTGTAGGTCCAGTCACCCCGTTCGAGGTTCGCGATCGTGCGGGCGTGGATGTCGTCCGGGTCAGCACGGTCAGGTGGCGTCGCCGGGACCAGGCGACGGGTACCGAAGGGCATCCAGAGCAGGGTTCGCTCGAGTGTGTCCTCGACGACCGTGAGCGGCCGCGCCGCCCAGAGCCGCCCCTTCCAGGTCTCGGAATGCACGACCGTCTGACCACGAGTCCAAGTGTCAGTCATGTTCAAGCGCTGATCGTCGTCGCTCGGCGAGGACGACGCCTGTGTGTTTCTCGACCCGGAAGATGCCTCCATCGGCGGCCATCGCCGATTCGACGATGGATCGTAGCTCGGTGATCTGGGCCGGGGTGGCGTCTGTCCCTGGTGGGCTCGAGGTCATGAACGACACGGCGTCGTCGATGTCGGTGATGTGGAGCTCGTCGTCGTAGCGAGTCCAGGACACCCGATTGAAGTGGTCGACGAGGCAGGCGGTCGCCATCGACGGGGTGAAGGTTCGGTTGATCCCGTACCAACCGGCTGGACCGAAGACGGCAACCCGAGCGTCTTCGATCTGCCGAACGTGGCCGTCGCCGTTTGTCATGAGCGCAACCGTGCCCCCCGGCCGCACGACCCGGAGGAGCTCGGCGACTGCGTCGGTCGGCTGCGGCACGTGATACAGCGCATATGTCGACACCACGACGTCGAACGTGTTGTCCTCGAACGGAAGGTACCGGGCGTCGCAGACCCGGCCGTCGACGGAGGCGTAGGCGCCGGTCGATCGGGCTCGTGCCACCGCCTCGCGAACCATTCCCGCGGAGTGGTCGGTCGTCGTCAGGCGGATGTCGCCGGGGATCTGCGAAACCACTTCCTCCCACACGAAACCGGGCCCGCCGCCGACGTCAAGAACTCGGTCGCCGGAGCGCCAGGGCACGAGGGAGCCGAGGAGTGCGAACCCCGAGATGGCAGCGGTGCGGTACCCGACCTGCACCTCGGCGCGCTTGGCCAACTCGGTCGAGTCCCGGTACTGCTCGGTCCGCAGGTACTCCGGGTCCTGATCACTCACGTCCAGATCCTCCCCACAAGTCACGAATCTACCATTCGAGGCCCGCTGCGCTGCGGAAGCCCGTCGAGGTACTCATCAGGCATCAGCCCGCCGGCGTAGGCCGCTTGCCACGCCCGGACGTGCGCGCACCCGAGTGCGTCCGCATCATCGACCTCCGCGGTTCGCACTCCGAGGCCCACGGAACAACGCTACCCACGGCGACTCGGCAGCCCGGGCCAAGACCGGCATCCAACGGCGCCCGACCTTCGGCGGACAGGCCCCGGGAGCGCCCCAGCCAGCTGCGAGTTTCGAGAAAGGTGCGTGGACGAAGTGTCAAAGGTGCGTCACCCGAGACCGATTGAGTCGACAGCCTGCGCCATTCAGCGAACATCGACTCATGCAGCTCGCCGTGCCGCCGGTCGCAATGGGGGTCTGAAACGGGCGCATGATTTTCGGTCTCTGCCCGCGTTTGCCCGCGGTTACCCGCGAAAACGCGGGCACAGGAGCGTTCTCGGCGGACAGGGCGATACTAGACGCACGTCGTTGACCAGGGAAAACGCACATCTCGCCTGGTCGGGTGGGGTGAGCCGGCCTGTAAGCGGGGTTCTGTTCCCCG
>JAHDHM010000387.1 GCA_020631315.1 Acidimicrobiales bacterium | reverse complement strand
CGCCGCCTACGCGACTGAAGCGATCGCCACCCGCAGCCACCACGACTACCCAGCCGTCGACGTCGGCACCCCGGTCGGCACCCCCGTGTTCGCCATGGTCGGGGGCACGATCACCACCGCCATCGGCGATGCCGGCATCTACCAACCCGGCGGAGCAGGCCGCTGCGGCAACACCGTCATCCTCACCGGAGCCGACGGCGCCACCTACACCTACTGCCACCTCCTCGCCGTCACCGTCACCAGTGGCCAGGCCGTCGTCGCCGGCCAAGGCATCGGGCTCACCGGCGGCCAACCGGGCACCCCAGGAGCGGGCAACACCACCGGGCCCCACCTCCACCTCGGCATTCGCGCCTACGGCAACGCCGTCTGCCCACAGCCACTCCTGCTCGCGATCCTGCGCGGCGCCCCGATTCCGCCACCCGCCGCGCCCACCACCGGCTGCTACCACCCCGGCCCCTCCACCGACTGGGCGACATGGCTCGGTTCGCTCGACCCCACGACCACCACGACCAGCGAAGGAGAGTGACGATGGCGACCGCTCAGGTCCTGTTGGACATCACCCAACTCGCCGAGCGCCTCGGCGTCCCCGAACGCTTCGTGCGTAGACTCGTCGAAGAGCGACGCATCCCGTTCCTGAAGATCGGGAAGTACGTCCGCTTCGATCCCGACGACGTTGACCGCTGGATCGCTCGACAGCGAATCAGCCAGACCACCTCGGGCTCATGATCACCTCGTCGCAGCAGCGTCCCTCTTCTCACCGACCCTGCGAGAGCTGATCCATGGCAAGCATCATCAAGAGAGCAACGGCGTCCGGCGACACCCGCTGGGACGTGAAGTACCGCGACACGGCCAACCGCCAGCGCATGCGCACCTTCAAGCGCAAGATCGACGCCCAGCGGTTCGCCAACACCGTCGAGGCCGACGTCCTCCGAGGAGACTGGATCGACCCCGACAAGGGCAAGGAGCTGTTCTCCGACTGGGCCGACAAGTGGCTCGCCACGCTCGGCGACCGCAAGCCCAAGACCACGGCCGGGTACGAATCGATTCTCAGCCGCCACATCCTGCCCCGGTACAAGTCCACGCCGATCCAGGCGATCGACTATCCCGAAGTGCTCGCCTTCATCGGCGAGCTCCGAGCCAGCGGACTCGGTCAAGGCACCGTGCGCAACATCCGAGACGTTCTCCGCCTCGTCCTGCAACTCGCCGTCCAGTCCGGATCCCTGAAGACGAACCCCGTCGCCGACGTCAAGGCACCCAAGCGCCGCCGCCAAGACATGGTGTTCCTCACCCCCGACCAGATCGTCACCCTCGCAGCCGAGGTCACCAAGCCGCCACCACGCTTCCGGCGCAACGAGCGCCGGGTCGACGGCTACCCCGAGTACGGCCTCCTCGTTCGCTTCGCCGGCTTCACCGGACTCCGCTCCGGCGAACTCGCCGCCCTACGGGCGCGCCACATCGACCTCATGAACCGCAAGGTCGAAGTCCACGAATCCGTGTCCGAGGCCAGGGGCCAGCTCCAGCTCGTCCCGACCAAGACCTACGAGCGCCGATCGGTACCGATCCCGCCCGGATTCATCGACGAACTCGCCGAACACCTCCGAGCCCACCGACCAGACGACTTCGTCTGGTCCAGCCCACAAGGTGGGCTCTTCCGCCACTCGAACTGGTACCCCCGGCACTTCAAGCCGGCCGTCGTGCGAGCGGGCCTGCCCGACCGCACCCGGTTCCACGACCTCAGGCACAGCTACGCCTCGATGCTCATCGCCGAAGGCGGCCACCCACGCGCCATCATGGAGCGACTCGGCCACAGCACCATCACCGTCACGCTCGACACGTACGGTCACCTGTTTCCGAGCCTCGAGCAGCGTCTCGACCACGCCCTCGATCGTCTCTACACCGAGGCACATCCCCAGCCCCCGGCGACCATCCGCCGCCTCACCGCCGAATAGCAGCCACATGAACTTCCACCCACGAATCGCCGATGGGCTGAGCCCCGACGAGACGCAGATGCTCACCGACGCCGTCGCCATGGTCGACGACTACCTCATCGATGAACTCACCGAGAAGCGCTACGCCGACGACCCCTCGGGCGGCGGTGCCTTCAGCGGCCGCTTCCTCCCCGAGCGCCATCGCGACCTCTACGACTTCGCGATGCTCCGCCGCCTCTACGCCTGCCTCGTGGTCGTCGCCGGACGACTCCAGGACGGCTGGCGCCCACAGGCGTGCCGTGCCGAGGAACTCGTCACCGCCGCCATCATCGAGCAGGCCAAGCTACTCCACGAAGAGGCCACGGACGAGCAGTCAGAAGCGCTCGATTACCTCTACGAGATCCTGTTCGAGGACCTCGACCACCAGTACATGTTCGACCCCGCCTACGACGGCATCGACGACCCTGACACCTACGAGGGCTCGCAGATGCGCACCGGCCCCCTCCACCCCTCGGCCTGGTTCGACCCTCTCTGGGAGGACGAACCCGTTCACCCGCTGGCCGGCCCGTAGCCTCGTTCGAAGCTCGGTCGAGAAGCGCCAACCGGACTAGCTGAAGCTGAGCACTGCGACCGCCGAGGTCGCGAGTCCTATCCCGAGGATTTGAGCCCAAGCAGCCGCAACCGTCCACCATGCAATGGTCCGATTCGCTCGTCGCGACCCGGCCAGCACCACGATCATCAGCTCCGCGGCCCGCCGAGACAGGAACCGTTCGTTGTTGTCGTAGTTCTCTGGTTTCAGGTACTCCTTCAGTCCCTCGACCCCTGTCCTTGGGAACCACCGCGGCAGAAGCGCTACAGACGCAAGGACAGCTGAGACCACCAGCGAGAGACCTGCAGCGGCCAGAAGCGCCTTCGCGCCGGTCGATTCTCGCAAGTCGCTGTGGCTGTCGTCTCCAGCCACAACACCGACGACGAGCACGAAAGCCCCGACCAGAGACACGTTTAGCGCGACCAGGCCCGCCGCCCTGGCTTCGATCCGGCTCCTGCGCTCCTCCGACCACTGTGTCTCGGCTGCGATCAGATCAGCCAGGATGCGACCAGTCCCCGGGGTCTCGCCCGTCACTCGCCCCCCGTCGACCTGCGAAGTTCGCGGTACTCGACGTCAGACATCTCGCCGCCGCGCTCCAGGTCGACGGTGAGCGGAGGTCCCTCTGGTGGAGTGGTCAGCGGCATTGACGGCGGACTACTGGCCGACGGTGATTCGCCACCATCGCCCTTCGGCGCGCCGTCTTCGCTGGGTTCGTTCTCCGACACGTTGATCCACTCCCTCGTTGCGCTTCCACCTACAACGTAGGCGGGAACAGCGACATCTCATGGGAGGTGACGTCGAGTGGGCGTCTCCCCGAGGGGCCACGGAGAGTGATCTCGAGGTGCCCCGGCCACTTCGCCAATCACAAGAGGATTCGTGTGCCGGTAGATCCTCGGTAGATGGCCGCCAATGCAGAAGGGGCCTCGCCGTAGCGAGACCCCTTCTCAACAGGCATTTTGTTGGTGGCGGGGGCAGGATTTGAACCTGCGACCTTCGGGTTATGAGCCCGACG
>JAHDHM010000386.1 GCA_020631315.1 Acidimicrobiales bacterium | reverse complement strand
ACGACGTGCTGCCGTACCTGCTCACACTCCAGCAGTGATTCACACGACGCGATCCCCCCTCAGAACGACCACACCGCGCCGATGATCGGTTCTGCAGCAGTGCACTGTCTTCGTCGGCTGGCGCAAGGCTCGGGACGGGACTCGCTTGGCCAGTTCTGGACCTACGCCGGTTGCGTCATCGGCGTCAACTTCGTCGTCAGTCAGCTGCTCATGCAGGCCAAGTGGCAGCCGCAGATGCGCAGCCGCGGCGAGCTGGGGACGACCTTCGAGGACATGGTCGTAGTTGGGGCCGCACAAGGCGCCATCACCGTCGCCTTTCTCGCGGCTGCTGTCGTCAGGCGTCTCCACGACACCAATCACCGAGGCACCTGGGGACTTCTCCCGCTGCCGTTTCTGGCAGGAGGTGTCTACGGTCTTCAACGGCTCGCCGAACTCGACGAGATCAGCAGATTCTCCTCGTCCACCTTCGCGATGAACCTCGTGAACCTGGCGGCCTATTTCGCCATGCTGGGCCTGCTCATCTGGAAGCTCTCTCGTCCCGGATCGATCGGCGAGAACCGATACGGGCCACCACCGACGCCTTCGTCGACCTCACCCAGCTAGGACGTCGTTCAGGAGGCGGTTCTGGCGAGCCCGGCAACCATGACCTCCGCCCATCACCACCCTTGGGGGCGGCTGTAGCTTCGGAGTGGAAGGGGGGTCCAGGTGGATACTCAGTCTTCGCGCAAGTCGACCATCGATTTCGCCGTTCGTGAGTTCGAACTCAACTCTCACGCTGTCGTTCCGGTGGTGGACGGCACCGATCTCGTCGAGCTCGTCCGCGAGTTCGAGAGTGCAGCCCGATTCGACGTGCCCGGCGGCTACGGCGGTCTGACGACCTACTCGAGCCCGATCAAGGACGCTCGTGGTCACTTCCTCGGTCGCATAGCTCCATACGAGGAGGGGACTGCTGTGCTGCTCGGGTGTGACTGCGGCGAGTGGGGATGCTGGCCGCTGATCACCGACATCACGCTCGACGACCACTCGGTCATCTGGTCCGCGTTCGAGCAACCACACCGGAAGCACCGCGACTACAGCGGCTTCGGACCGTTTCGGTTCGACCGTTCGGCCTACGAGCGCGCACTCGACCAACTCCAGACCGATCTGGACGGACTCGCATGACTCGCCGGAGCATTCGCTAGTCATGGGTGGCCACACAGGCGCCGCTCAGCGCCGGATGCTTGGCCTCATTGCGCTCTTCGAGGGTGAGATGCCTGACGCCGAAGTCCATCGTCACCTCGCTGAGCTGGTGGCTGATGCCAACCGCTGGAAAGAGGCACACAGCTACTTCAGCGAAGTACGGCGACGGATGCTCAACACCACCGACCGGCTTGAAGCTCTGCAGTACTCGTTCACCGAGGCGTGCCTGAAGACGATCTACAACGAGACCCCAACGGACGCGCCTTTCGACACCATCTCGCCGTTCTGGGTCGTCCCAGCGGCGCTCGACCTCGCCGGCGAGCTGAAGATCCCGCTTGAGCGCGTGGCCGCTCACCTCAGCGCATCTCACCACCAGGGCACAGGCGACGCGTGACCGACAACTGGAGACTTGAGCGAGACCGACACGGCGCGCCATCGTGAGCTGCCCTATGACGTCGACACGCTCGAGTCGATGCATCCTCGCCTTCGAGACGCCCGAGCGTTGGTCGCCTCCGGCGCAGTTCGCCTCGACGCCGGTCAGGCGATCGTGCGAGGCGGCAGCAACAACTATGTCGTTCGAATGCACGTTGACGCATATCGATGCACGTGTCCCTGGTTCGCAACTCATCACGGCTCACGAGGACCCTGCAAACACGTCGTCGCAGCCCAGATTGCGGAGGGCTCTTGAGCATCGTGGCGCGGCGGACGAGCTAGCGGCAGTCGACGGCGACCTCGAGCGCCTGGCAGATCTCTCGCATCCGCTGGCCGCTCAGAACGCCGATCCGCTCGACCAGAACGGCAGTCGAGACCGACTCGACAGAGTCCAGGTTGACCACACACCGGCGGCCAATCGGATCTTCGCCCGGGTCGAGAACAACTTCGCTCGGCAGACCTCGGATGGTGGTCGTACATGGTCCGACGAGGGCGCGACGCAGCCGTGGGATCGCTGCGTCGCGCGACAGGACCACGACTGGCCGCCGGCCGATCTCGGGAGGTTCACACCACCAGAGCTCGCCGCGGGCCGGCAGTGCGCTCACGTGGCTGAAGCTGCACTTCGGAACGACGCGAGGTCGCCCCATTCGTCTTCGCTGTCGATGGGCTGAGCTTCGTACGCAGCTGCGTAGGCCGCATCGATCTCGGCCGACCGGTAGCGGGCGAGGAGGGCGGCGAGCGCCTCATCGACGAGTTCGGCATCAGTGGTGCCGCCGTGCAGGCGGCGAGCGTCGTCGAGGAGAGCGCTGTCGACGGTTGTGCTGATTCGAGCGCGCTTCATGCCACGAGTATGCCATGTCCATGCCACAAGCTGACCGTTCAAGCCGTCGCGTGACCACCAACGTCGGGCGTGCTCAGCTCTCGTCGGCGACGAAGCCTCGCCAGCCGGACATGTAGTTGATGAACGCCTCGGAGAGACCCTCCTCGGCGAGGTACTGGCGGGTCACGGGGTTCTCGACGGGGACGAACCGGGGGTCGGCGACGTAGCGGTTCGGGAAGTCGTGGTGGAGGATCGCTGCCCGTCCGAGCATGATCCAATCGGCATCGGCGGCGAGGGCAGCCTCGGCCTCTTCCGGAGTGCGGATCTTGCCGGCCACGCCGAGGCGGACGTCGCCGCGGTCGAGTTCGGTGAAGCACGACATGAGCGTGCGACCCTTGAACTCCTCCTCTTCGGGCTCCTTGAACACGTCCCACAGCGACATGTCGAGGAAGTCGATCTTCTGCTCGGCGAGGAGACGCTCGGCGACCTCGATCATCTCGGCCAGTCGGAGGCCGAAGCGCTCGGGCGAGAGGCGCACGCCGAGGATGAAGTCGGGCCCGCACTGTTCACGGATCCCGTCGATGATCGAGAACAGCAGGCGCGATCGGTTCTCGACGCTGCCGCCGAACTCGTCGTCGCGCTGGTTGATCTCGGGGCTGAGGAACTGGGCGACGATGTAGCCGTGGGCGCCATGGATCTCGACGCCGTCGAAGCCGGCCTGCTCGCTGCGGACGGCCGCAGCGACGAAGTCGTCGATCAGCTGGAGCACCTCGGCGTGGTCGAGCGCCCGGGCGCCGGTCTCCTCGTTGTCGGACGGACACACCGGCCGCTCGCCGATGAGTTCCGACGGTGAGCGCATACCCGCGTGGTGCAGCTGGACGATGCTGACGCTGTCCTCGGCGTTGATGCCAGCGGCCAGGCGGGTCAGACCGTCGAGGTGCTCGTCGCCGAACACGCCGAGCTGACCGGGGAAGCCCTGACCGATCGCCTGCACGTGCGCGGCGCACGTCATCGTCAGACCGAAGCCGCCCTGGGCTCGCATGGTGAGCCAGCGGACCTCCTCGTCCGACAGCACTCCGTCTGGATGACTCTGGGAGTTGGTGAGCGGAGCGAGCATGAACCGGT
>JAHDHM010000385.1 GCA_020631315.1 Acidimicrobiales bacterium | reverse complement strand
GAACGCCACGGTGCCGATCGTCCGGCACCGAGATGCCTGACGAACCAGTCGGAGACGCCCCGTGACCGAACCGATCGACCCGAGCGACATCGACCAGCGACGTCTGGATCAGCTGCGCGCACATGCACTGCACGCCAATCACGTCGCCAACACGGGTCTCGCCGGACGCAGCGGGCTCCGTGGCGCGGCCGACCGTCTCGGCCGGGCGACGGCGCCGCACCAGGCGGAGCTGAACGTCGAGACCGGCGCCGCCCTGTCGTTGTTGCCCGAGGTCCTGCAACGGCTCACCGCCCGCATCGACGCGCTCGAGGGCAACTCGACCGAACTCTGGTCCGAGGTACGCAACGGGTCGAACGCCAGCGCGACCATCGACGACACCGCGCTACGAGCGCTGTTCGCGTCGCACGACGTCCTGCTCGGCGAGCTCGCTGACTCGATCGACGCCATCCACAGCCGGCTCGACGGCCTCGACGCCGAGGTCGTTCGGCTGACCGAGGACTCGACCGCAGAGACCAACCGGGCCGACATCGACCGAGTCGACCAACAGGTGCGGTCGGTTCGAAGCGACGTGGAGGCCATCCGGGGCAACGTGGCGAACGCTCGGGCGCAGGTCGAGACGCTGCTGCACGACTTCCGAGCCGATCCCGAGGTCGTCACCCGGACCGCTCGCGAAGCTGCCGACGTCCGCGTCGCCGACATCTACAGCCGTTTCGAAGAACGATTCCGCGGCAGCCGCAGTGATGTCGCCGCGTCGCTCGACGTGTACGACGCCGACATCGAGCGCCTCGGCGCACACGGCCCGGTCGTCGATCTCGGCCCGGGCCGCGGCGAGTTCCTCGAACGGCTCGGCACGCTCGGCGTCGAGGCGTACGGCGTCGACACGAACCCGACGTTCGTCGACGGCTGTGTCGAGCGGGGACTCGACGTCCGGCTCGGCGATGCGCTCGAACACCTGGCCGAGGTGCCCGACGGCAGCCTCGGCGCCGTCACCGGCTTCCACATCGTCGAACACCTGCCGATCCCCGTCCTGGTCGAACTGCTGGACCGAGCCCTGTTGGCGCTCGCTCCCGGGGGTCGCATCCTCTTCGAGACGCCCAACCCGACGAACCTCATCGTGGGCGCATCGAGCTTCTACCTCGACCCGACACATCTGCGTCCGCTCCACCCGGACCTCCTCGCCTTCCTGGCATCGGACCGAGGCTTCGTCGACGTGGAGATCCGTCATCTGAGGCCCTCTCGCCCGGACCTGGTCGACCGGCTGGACGAGCTCGACGACACCGAGAAGATGGTGAGGTGGTCCGTGTTCGGGCCGCAGGACTACGCGCTGCTGGCCACTGCGCCGGGACGCCGCGACTCCTGATGCGGATCGGTCTCGCGAAGCCGGACTGGGGCATCTCAGGCGGATTCGAGGTCCTGATCGACCGCATCGTCGAGCACCTGCTCGACCTCGGCCACGAGGTCGAGACGCTGGCTGTTCCCGGGACGCCGCCAGATCGTCGGGTCGACGGCAGGCTCGTGCCCGATGCGGTGTGGGACCGCTCGCCGATGGCGTGGGCCTACCGGTCGCTCACGAGCCGATTCGCAGCGCTCGACGCCACACACGTCGACCTCGTGATCTCGACACAGCCCGGTTCATGGGCCGTCGAGCACCCACGCAAGTTGGCGCTCTTCTACCACCACCACCGGCTGGCGTACGACCTCGAAACGATGGCCGAACGGGTCGGGCTCGACCCGGATCGCCACGCAGCCGAGGCCGCGGCGATCCGCCGAGCCGACGATCCGCACGTCCCGACCATCGGCCACTACCTCGTGCCCTCCGCCACGGTCGGCCGACGACTCGAACGGTTCTGGAACGTCGCCGAGTCCGACACCACCCGCTACCTCGCCGGGCCCATCTCTGCGGTCGCGTCCGCACCCGCCCCAACGCCCGGCACCTCTGCGTTGTGCGTGAGCCGCAGCGAGTTCCCGAAGCGGACCGAGCTCTTCGTCGCCGCCGCCCACGAGGGCTTCGCGACTGACGCACACCTGGTCGGCGCCGGCGGTCAGCTCGGGGCGGTTCGACGCTGGGCCGCCGAGCGAAGTGCGGGCCTCCCCGTCGATCCGCGACCCTGGGAACGAGCACCGGTCCACGAACGCGTCGCGGTCGTCGTGCCCGAACGCCCGGTCACCATCCACGGTCGGCTGTCCGACGAGGACCTCGCCGACCGGTACGCCGATGCCGCCGTGCTGGTCGCCCCGGCGATGGACGAGGACTACGGCCTGACCGTCCTCGAAGGCTTCACCCACGGTGTTCCCGCGATCGTGTGCGACGACGGCGGCGGCCTCACCGAGTTCGTCGACGACGGTGTCAACGGCCTGATCACGCGCCCCGAGTCCGCCGACCTCGCAGCAGCGGTCCGACGGATCTCGGACGACGAGACCCTGCGCGCACGACTTCGAGCCGGGGCGGTCGCGACCGCTGCCGAGTTCACGTGGGAGCGTGCCCACGCACAGCTCGACCGCGCCATCGAGATCACCATGAGCGGCACACGATGAAGATCGCCGTCGTCGCACCGGCAGCGGTTCCCTACACGAGGGGTGGCTACGAACGTCTCTGGACGGGGTTCGTCAACCACGTCAACGAGCAGACCGCACATCATGCGGAGCTCATCAAGCTCCCGACGCCCGAGACGACGTTGGCCGAGGTGCTCGACGGCTACATCCGTTTCAGCGAGCTGGACCTGTCCGGCTTCGACATGGTCTTCACCGGCAAGTACCCGAGCTGGATCGTCGCCCATCCGAACCATCACGTCTACATGGCCCACCCGCTCCGCGGCCTCTACGACACGTATCCGGCGCACTTCCCGACGGACGTGACGGACGGGTCGTTGCAGGACCTCGTACGTCGTCTCGAACGTGTGACCGCGGACCGAGCCTGGCTGCCCGAGATCTTCGCCATCGGCCGCGAGGCCGTCAATCGCCTCGGGGCCGACCACCCTTCGCTCGGACATCCAGGGCCTTTCGGACGGCTGCTCGTCCACGCACTCGACCGCATCGCGCTCGCTCCGGGAGCGATCCGACGACACACAGCGATCGCTGCCACGGTGGCCCGCCGGTCCGGCTACTTCCCGCCGGCGGCGGACGTCGAGGTCATCCACCCGCCGACCGACCTGGCGCTACGCCGCCACGACTCGGTCGGCACCCATCTGTTCACCGCGAGTCGGATCGACGCACCGAAGCGCCTCGATTTGCTGGTCGAGGCGCATCGCAGGTCAGGTGTCGACGTGCCGCTGCGCATCGCGGGCACAGGTCCCGGCCTCGCCGATCTCGCTCGCCGGACCGCCGATGACCCGAACATCCAGCTGCTCGGATTCGTCGCCGACGAGGACCTGCCGGAGCTGTACGGCAACGCGATCGCCGTCCCGTTCATCCCGATGGACGAGGACTACGGGCTCATCACCCTCGAGGCGATGCAGTCGGGAACCCCCGTCATCACGACGACCGACAGTGGCGGTCCGACCGAACTCGTGCGCGACGGCGACAGCGGCTGGGTCGTCGAGCCCCACGTCGATGCGCTCGCAGC
>JAHDHM010000384.1 GCA_020631315.1 Acidimicrobiales bacterium | reverse complement strand
CGGAGCGGCCATCCTGCATCGTCTCGGGCTGGTGGACGGGGTGCCCGTCTGCACGGACCGCTTCACGGCGCCGAAGCTCATCGATGCCGGCGTCGACGTCATCGAGCGTTCGTTTCGGGTCGACGGCAACATCGCGACTGCGGGCGGCTGCCTCTCGTCGGCCTACCTGGCGTTCTGGGTGATCGGCCGCCTCGCCTCCATGGACGACGCCGCAATCGCGCTCGAGAAGGTCGCGCCAGTCGGCGAGGAGCATGCGTTCATCGAGCGGGCGCGGGCAGCCACCGCCGGGTGAAAGTGGGACGCGACCCCCTCACCCGGTTGGTCAGCGGGACTCGCCGTCCACCCCGACCTCTTCGAGGACCTCGAGCTCATCGTTGTGGCTGTGGGTGAAACCGAGCTGCCGTTCGATCTTCACCGTCTCGTCCCTCCGGAACGCCAGGATGTAGGCCCGGCGGAAGCCGTCGGTGTGGTTGCCGCCTGAACCGTGCATCACCCGTTCGTTGTGGACGGTCACGTCGCCGCTGCGAATCGGCACGGGCACCACCAGATCGTCATCGTGCAGCTCGGTGCCGAGTGCGTGGCTCTCGCCTCTTCCACCGAAGACCGGCGCGTGCGGGCGCAGCGTGTCCTCGTGGTTGGTCGTCGGCACGAACCGCATGCAGCCGTTCTCCAACGTCGAGTCGTCGATCGCCAACCAGAGCGTCGCCGTGTTCGTGTCCGGTGTGTCGGGCCAGTACGCCATGTCCTGATGCCAGGCGAACACCGCATCGTCCTTGTGCGGCTGTTTCGCCAGCAGCTGGTCGTAATCGATGACCATCCCCTCGCCGTGCAGCTGTTCGGCAACCGATGCAGCCCGTCGTTCGAACACGTTGCCCACCCAGTCCGGGTGGTAGCGCCGGGGCAGCATCACGTTGATGATCGAGTAGTCCTCCGGATTGCGGCCGTAGTCGCCGGCCATGTCGCAGTAGTCCTTGCCCGGTACGTCGATCTCTCGCCGGAGGAACCGGTCGTAGACCTCGGCCAGTTCGGCCACTTCCTCGGCGGTCAGCAGACCCTCGAGGTGCACGTACCCCTCGTCGTGAAAGCGAGTGATCTCCTCTGCGGTGACCCGATAGCGGTCGCCGTCGATCCGTTGGTCGTCGTCCATGCCCGAACGGTAACAAGCGCGGCCATGGCGGCTCAACGGCGCCACAGGGAATCACCGGCTCGATCCGCGGTCGCCCGTCTGCTGAACTGGCCGACACCTCACCGATCGGACCGACCGGATGCTCCGCCCGCGCCTTCTCACCCTGCTCAGTCTCGTCACGTTCGTGCTCGGGCTCCTCGCCACGCTGTTCGTCTTCGCCGAGGACCGGATCTTCGACGCCGACTCATTCTCGACCACAGCCGCATCGACGCTGACCGACCCCGACGTCAACGCGTATCTCGCCGACGAGATTTCGGTCGCCCTGATCTCGGAGGCGCCCGACCTGGCCGTCGCCGGTCCGCTGCTCGCCGATCTGATCGGTGCGGGCCTCGAGTCGTCGACGTCGACCTCGGTCGTCCGCGCTGCCGCGGCCGAAGCGCACCGGGGCGTGTTCACCGAGGATCAGTCCGTCTTCCTGCTCGAGTTGTCCGATCTGTTGGTGACGATCGAGGCATCGCTCGCCGCCATCGACCCGGAGCTCGCCGACGCCATTCCCGAAGATTTGACCACCCTCGCCGTGGACTTCAGTTCCGGCGAGCTGACGACCGACACCGTCCGGCTGGCCGAGACGGTGCGGATCCTCACGTTCGTCTTCCTCATTCTGTTCGTCGTCTGCCTGATCGTGATCGTCGAGGCGGAGTCGAACCGGTTCCGCGGGTTCGCCCGCATGGGTCTCGTGCTCGGAGCGGTCGGACTCACGCTGGTCGTGACCCGAGCGGTCGGCGCCGAGGTGCTCGCCAGCTACGGCGAGGCCGGCCTGCAACGCGACGCACTGCGGGCCGCGTGGAACCTCGTGCTCGGCGACCTGGGTACGTGGGGATGGGCGCTGATCGGCATCGGCGCATTTCTCGCCGGCCTCGGCTGGGCCGTACTCACCGCCGACGCGGCGCTCGACCAGATTCCGCGCCTGGTCGACCGCCTGCGGCAGCCGCCGGCGACCACACTCGGCGTGCTCGGCCGAGGCGTGCTCGGCCTCATCGCCGCCACATGGGCGATCCTGTCTCCGGCCACGTTCCTGCACGCCGGCATCCGGGTGGCCGGCTTTGCGCTCGCGATCGTCACCGTGGCGTGGATGATCCGCTCCCTCGACCTGACCGAGCGGCTGGCCGCCGTGAAGCCCGAAGCCGACGATCGCCATTCGGTGCGGTCGATGGTGTCGCGGGCGTACCTTCCGGTTGGCGCGATCGTTCTGCTCGGCGTGATCGGCGCCGCACTGCTGTCCCGGGATGCCGTCGTCGCCGCAGCCGACCCGAACGCGTGCAACGGCCACATCGAGCTCTGCGACCGCCGGCTCGACGAGGTGACGATTGCGATGACCCACAATTCCATGTCGTCGATCGCCGACGACTTCTACCTGCCCAACCAACTCGTCGACATCGAGGACCAGCTCGACCTCGGAACACGCGGGCTGATGCTCGACACGGTCTACGGGCGCGCCGACGCCGACGGCAACGTGCTCACCAGCCGTGACGGACCGCCCGCCGACACCCTCGATGCGGAAGCGAGTGTCGCCGCCGAAGCGATCCGCGAGCGGGCGAACGAGGGACTCAGTGATGAGGCCGTCTACTTCTGCCACAGCCGCTGCGAAATCGGTTCCCTCGACGCCGTGACCGAGCTGATCGCCATCCGCGAGTGGATGGAACGGAACCCGCGCGAGGTGCTCGTCATCATCGTGCAGGACGGAACCGAGCCCGCAGACACCGCCGCGATGTTCGAATCGGCCGGCATGGTCGACATGTTGCTCGTGCAGCCGTCGGGAGCGCCGTTCCCGACGTTGGGCGAGATGATCGACCGGAACGAACGCATCTTCGTGCTCGTCGAGGAGGACGCATCGGGCGCCGATTGGCTCCACCCGGCCTTCGACCTCAGCCAGGAAACGCCGTACAGCTTCGGCAACGTCGACGAGTTCGTCTGCGTGGAGAATCGGGGCGACCCGGCCAGCACGATGTTCCTCGTGAACCACTTCATCACCCTGGCTCGGGCCAGCAACCGCACGATCAACGACCGTGACGTCCTGCTCGACCGGGCCGAACAGTGCGCCGAGGAGCGGGGCCTCCACCCGAACCTGCTCGCCGTCGACTTCATCTCGCAAGGCGACGTCTTCGCCGTCGTCGACGAACTCAACGGCGTCGCCGGCTGACGCCCGTCCCCGGAAACGAGTCGCACGGCGGCACGCCGCGTTCTAGGGTGCCGACATGAGCGACACACCGGCCGGTTGGAACTTTGCAGACTCGGGCTCCATGCCCTGGCAGCCCATGGGCGAGGGCATCGCAATGAAGACGCTCGGAATGGCTGGTGGCCGCATGATCGCGACCTTCCAGTTCCAGCCCGGCTACGAGGGCGGCGTGCACGAGCACACCGACGCCGAGTTCTCCTACATC
>JAHDHM010000383.1 GCA_020631315.1 Acidimicrobiales bacterium | reverse complement strand
CATACCGGAAACGTACGAACGTTCTACCTTGCACGTCGACGGGTGCAGCCGCAACTTCAGCGCGCTCGCCATCAGCCACGGCTCGACATGGGACCTCGTCGACTGCGGCGAGGCGACACAACACCGCCTCATGGCCACGCCGCTGAGCGTCGCCCGGCTGCGACGCATCTTCATCACGCACCTGCACGGCGACCACGTGTTCGGGCTGTGGGGCCTGCTCGGCAGCCGCTCGATGAACAACGCGACGACACCTCTGCGCCTCGTCGGACCGCGCGGTCTACGCGAGATGACGGAGACGGTGTTGTCGCTGTCCGACTCGCACCTCACGTTCGACCTCGACATCGTCGAACTCGACGAGACAGGTGGCCCAGCCGCCGACGACACGTTCGGGCCGACCGTCGACGCGCTGTCGCTCGATCATCGGGTGACGAGTTTCGCCTACCGCTTCACCGAGTCGGAGCGGCCAGGTTCGGTGGATGCCGATGCCGCAGCGGAACTCGGACTCGACGGACCCGCCATCGGTCGTCTCGTTCGTGGCGAGACGGTTCACGACGCAGACGGCCTCCCGGTCGACCGGTCCGCCGTGGTCGGGCCACCTCGTCGCGGACGCGTGTACGTCGTCGCCGGCGACAACCGCGACCCCGGCCACCTCTGCGAGCGCATCGCGGGCGCTGACCTACTGGTCCACGAGTCGACCTACACGGAGGCCGCGCTCGCCCGGATGGAGGGCGACTACGGGCACAGCACCGCAGCCCGAGTGGCGACGGCGGCCGCCTCGATCGAACTCCCCAACCTCGTCCTCACGCACGCCGCGCTACCGCCGGGAACCCGGACCGGCGCCGTCGATCGCCGACGTCGAGACCGAAGCGCGCACGCACTTCTCCGGCGGACTGCACCTCGCCCGCGATGGCGCCCGGTACGAGCTCTCGCCCGACGGCACGTTCACGGAGCTCCAGGCAGTCGACCTCAGCTGAGCTCGAGGCCGTCGAGCTTCCCCTCGGCGCGCCAGGCGGCCAGCAGCTCGAAGAACGGCACGGGGCCCTTGCCGTACGCCGTGTTCTGCCCGGACCGCTCCCCCGGTCTGCCCTCGTTGTTGTAGTAGCCGGGTGTGCAGGACTCGAGGAATCGAAGGTTGTCCCTGGCCATCGAGATGATCGTGTCGATCCACCCCTGCTCGGCTTCCTCGGTGACCTCGACGGTGGTCACGCCACGGGCGCCGGCCTCGGCGACGATGTGGGCGACGTGGGTGCTGACCTCGTCGAGCATGTGCGGGAAGTTGGCGGTGAAGCCGCCCTGTGTGGACTGCACGTGGAACAGGTTCGGGAAGCCCCGGCTGTGCATGCCGTGCAACGTTCGGACACCGTCGGCCCAGTGTTCGCTGAGGCTGACGCCGTCGCGGCCGTACGGCTCGCAGCCGGCACGGCGCGTGTACCCGGTGCCGACCTCGAAGCCGGTCGCGTACACGATGCAGTCGAGCTCGTACTCGACCCCGTTCGCGACGATGCCCTTGGCCGTGATTGCGTCGACGCCTTTGCCGTCGGTGTCGACCAGCGTGACGTTCGGCCGGTTGAACGCCTGCAGATACTCGTCGTGGAAGCAGGGCCGCTTGCAGAACTGGCGGTACCAGGGTTTCAACGCATCGGCGGTGGCGGCGTCCTCGACCACGTCGTCCACGCGAGCGCGGATCTGGTTCATCTTCTGGAAGTCCGCGATCTCCATCGTCCGGGCCAGACCTTCGGGTGACAGGTCGGCGTTGTCGCCTTCGGTGCGGATGCGGATCAGGAGGTTGCCGATGATGTCGGTCCAGCCGTCGTCGACCAGGTCGACCGGTTCGGGCCGACCGGTGACCAGGTTGTTGAAGTTCTCCATCCGGTGCTTGTGCCAGCCCGGTTCGAGCGACGCCGCCCACTCCGGGTCGGTCGGTCGGTTGGCCCGCACGGCGATCGACGAGGGCGTCCGCTGGAACACGTGCAGCGACGCCGCGCCCTCCGCCGGGTGCGGCACGGCCTGGACCGCCGTGGCGCCGGTGCCGATGATGCCGACCCGCTTGTCGGCCAGACGGTCGAGCCCGCCCTCAGGGCCACCGCCGGTGTAGTCGTAGTCCCACCGACTGGTGTGGAACGAGTGCCCCTCGTAGTCCTCGATGCCGGGGATGCCGGGCAACTTCGGGCGGTGCAGCGGCCCGCTCGACATGACGACGAAGCGGGCGGCGATGGCGTCGTCGCGGTTGGTGGTGACGATCCATCGGCTGCGGTCGTCATCCCAGCGCAGCTCGGTCGCCTCGGTCTGGAAGAGCGCCGTGTCGTACAGGCCCCAGTGCTCACCCATGCGACGGCTGTGCTCGAGGATCTCCTTGGCCTTCACGTACTTCTCGGCCGGGACGTGGTCGAGCTCTTCGAGGAGCGGCAGGTAGATGTACGACTCGATGTCGCACATGGCGCCCGGGTAGCGGTTCCAGTACCAGGTGCCGCCGAAGTCGCCGCCCTTCTCGACGATCCAGACGTCATCGACGCCGGCGTCCTTCAGACGTGCGCCTGCGAGCAGACCACCGAAGCCGCCACCGATGACGAGCACCTCGACCTCGTCGGTCTTGGGCGCACGGGTGAAGCCGGGCTCGACGTACGGGTCGTCCACGTAGTGGGCGAAGTCGCCCGCCATCTCGACGTACTGCTCGTTGCCGTCGGCACGCACCCGCTTGTCGCGCTCAGCCCGGTAGCGCTCACGGAGTTCGCCGGGATCGAAGTCCAGATCGGTCGTCGCCATGTCCCCTCCCCTGCCCTCGATGCTGGCGGGTCGACGACCGCGAGGCGAAATCAGCCGGTCGTTGCGCGCACGACCTCGGCGGGTTCGACCTGCGAACGAGAGCCGATGGCGATGACGTAGGTGGCAGCGAGGATCAGCAGGCCACCGGCGACGATCGACATCGTCACCGCATCACTGAAGAACACGACGCCACCCACCACACCGACGACCGGGACGATGTAGCCGATCACCGATGCTTGGCCGGTGGTGGCGACCTCGTTGGCCTTCAACATCGACGCGAAGGCGAAGTAGCCGGAGATGCCCTGACCGGCGATGAGCAGCCAGTGCACCGGTTCCCACCCGTCGGTGGGCGACGCGGAGTCGCCCAGCGTCAGCGCGAGGGCGGTGCCGACCAGGCATGCGACGGCCATCTGCGTGGTGACGAGCTGGCGTCCACCGAACCGCATCGCAGAGCGGCGCACGATGACACCACCCGACCCGGTGATGATCGCTCCGACGACGATGAACAGGACGCCGGCGGTCGAGCCCGAGCCGCTGTCCGACGAACCGAGGATCGCTGCGCCGAGCAACGCCATCACCAGACCGGCACCCTTCACACGGTTGAACCGCTCGTCGGCGAAGGCGAAGTGTGCTGCCACTGCGGTCGCAACCGGACCGAGCGCGATCAGGAGGCTCGCCGTGCCCGCAGGGAGCCGTTCGAAGCCGAGGTTGAAGAAGGTCGCCGGCACCGCCGTCGCCAGCAGACCGACGACCGCGCCCGCCTTCAGCTGATCCACGTTCGGCACGAGTCGCAGATGCAGCACAGCCGTC
>JAHDHM010000382.1 GCA_020631315.1 Acidimicrobiales bacterium | reverse complement strand
GCGGAGTGTGGCGTTGCGGCGTGGATCAGTTCGGCGGCTGCGACTGCGTGCCGCCGCCGATCGCGATGCGGCCGCGGATTGCGATGCAGCGGCTCGTGCCGTGGACGACTTCGGGTTGCCGAACATCGGCGACCTCCCTCGTGCTGTGGTGCGACGGGGAAGTCGGTGTCTGCGTGGAGCCCAGGTGAGTTGGGGTGATCCCGGGCGAGTTCAGTCCGAGGAGGACGAACTCGAGCTCGACGAGGAGCTGGACGAGCTCGAGGAGCTCGAGGAGCTCGACGACGAGTCCGAAGAGCTGGAGGAGCTCGACGACGAGCTGTCACTGCTCGGGCTCGACGAACTGGAGGAGGAGCCCGAGGACGACGATCCCGACGAGCTCTTCGAGGAACCGGAGCGGGCGTCGTTCTTGTAGAAGCCACTGCCCTTGAAGGCGATGCCGACGTTGCCGAACACCTTGGCGAGTTGGCCGCCGCACTCGGGGCACTCGGTCAGCGCGTCCTCCGAGAACGACTGGTAGATGTCGAACTCGTGGCCGCAGTCGTTGCAGCGGTACTCGTAGGTGGGCATTGGTCGGTGTCGACTCCGTGACGGATCCGGTTCGAATCTGGCCTCAGGCCGCCGCCGAGTGTAGCGACGGCCGACGAAGGTCCGGCCATCCAACCTGCCGGGGCGCCGGAGTGGCATCGTCGGCCACATGAGCCGTTCGTTCACCGCAGAAGAGCTGGCCGCCCGCTACGAGCTCCAGCCCGACACCGCCGAGATCCTCGCCGCCCACCACTTCGACCCGGATCAGTTCGACGCGCTGCGTCAGCGGTTCGCCGACGGTGGCGCCGATCCGTCCCGCAACTTCGTCACCGGTGAGCTGGTCGTGCCGGGCGACGATGCGCTGCAGCACTTTCCGGCCTCTGACAGCGAGCGCTACGCGGAGCTGACGAAGCTCGGTGAGACCGCCATCGCGGCCGGCCATGTCGCAGTCGTACTGCTCGCCGGTGGCATGGCCACCCGATTCGGTGGTGGCGTCAAGGCGCTGGCCGACGTGTTGCCCGGCGTCCGCTTCGTCGACACGAAGATCGCCGACCTCGAACAGTTGGGCGCCCGCCTCGGCACCAGCATCCCGATGGTGCTGATGACCAGTTTCCAGTCGGACGGCATCCTCTCCGACATCGCCGAACAGATGTCGACTGCTCACGTCGCGATCGAGACGGCGCCGCAGAACGTCGGCATGCGCGTCACTCCCGAAGGCGACCTGTTCCGTGACGCCGATGGCGCGGTGTCGGCCTACTCGCCCGGCCACGGTGACCTCGGCGACGCGATTCGCAACTCGGGCTTCTTGCAGCGGTTCATCGACGGTGGCGGCAAGCACCTCTTCGTCACCAACGTCGACAACGCAGCCGCGACGCTCGACCCTGCGATGGTCGGGCTGCACGTCGAGGCCGGTACGTCGATGACGTGTGAGACCGTCGCCGCCGACCAGGGCGCGACGGGCGGCGCGCCCTATTTCCTCGACGGGCACCTGCAGATCATCGAGGCGTTCCGGGTCCCGCCGCAGGTGGCGGAGCTGCAGATCCCTGCAGTGAACACCAACTCGCTGATCATCGATGCCGCCGAGCTGGTCGAGGCGCACCCGCTGACCTGGTTCGAGGTCTCGAAGAAGGTCGGCGACGTGCCGGTCATGCAGTTCGAGCGTCTCGTCGGCGAGCTGTCAGCGTTCGTGTCGACGACGATGGTGGTGGTCGAGCGTGACGGCCGTGATGGTCGATTCCAGCCGGTGAAGGATCCCGCAGAGCTCGAGCAGCGCCGTCCGCAGATCCGCGAGATCCTCGAGTACCGAGGCCTGCTCTGAGCGAGCCTCGTTCGCCGGTCAGGTCGAGAGGGCGGGTCGAGGACGTCGGCCGGTAGCGTCGCTCGCATGATCCCTCTCGAAGAAGCGCGCGAGTTCGTCCTGTCCGTCGTGCAGCGACGTGAGCCGGTGCGCGTACCGGTCAGCGAGGCGCTCGGTCTCGTCCTCGCCGAGGACGTCGCCAGCACCGTGGCGATTCCTCCGTTCGCCAACACGGCGATGGACGGCTTCGCGGTGAAGTCGGCCGATCTCGCCGACGCCCCGGTCGAGCTGGAGATCGTCGGAACGGTCGCAGCGGGCGCCAACCCGACGGCCGAGCTGCAGTCGGGCCAGGCCATGCGCATCTTCACCGGCGCGGTCATTCCGCCGGGTGCCGATGCCGTGATCATGGTCGAGCTCACCGAGGCCGACGGCGACACCGTCCGCGTGCTCGAATCGGTGCCGGAGGGCAATCACGTTCGCGGCGCCGGCGACGACGTGCAGCCGGGCGATCAGGTCTTCACCGCCGGCGAGGTGCTCGGCCCCGGCCACCTCGGCGTGTTGTTGTCACTCGGCCTGCTGGACGTGCTCGTGTATCCGCAGGTGCGGGTCGGGGTCGTCAGCACCGGCGATGAGCTCGTCGACGACGGCTCACCGCTCGCCCCGGGCCAGATCCGTGACTCGAACCGCCGCACCCTGATGTCGCTCGTCGAGCGCACCGGCGCCGTGGCCGTCGACCTCGGCCTCGCTCGGGACGACGAGGAGGTCATCGAGGCCGCCATGCGCCGCGGTGTCGCCGAGTGCGACGCCGTCATGACGACCGGCGGCGTGTCGATGGGCGACTTCGATTACGTGAAGGCCGTGCTGAAGCGAATCGGCGACATGCGCTGGATGCAGATCGCCATCAAGCCGGCCAAGCCGTTCGCGTTCGGCACCGTCGACGGCATTCCCGTGTTCGGTTTTCCCGGCAACCCGGTGTCGTGCATGGTCTCGTTCGAGCTGTTCGGCCGACCGGCGCTGCGCCAGATGACCGGGCACGATCCCGTGATCGTCCCGACCGAGGTCGCGGTCGCCGGCGGCGACCTGCGCCGACGCCCGGATGGCAAGACCCACTTCGTCCGCGTCGCCGGCGAGCGCGACGAGCGCGGCCGCATGCACGTGTCGATGTCGGGTGGTCAGGGCTCCCACATGTTGTGGGCCATGGCCAAGGCCACCGCGCTCGCGGTCGTCCCCGACGGCGACGGCATCGAGGCCGGCGGCGACGTCGACGTCATCGTCCTGTAGGCGAACTGCGCCGCTGGAGGCTTCCGGTGGTGCGGCGGTAGCGTTCTGGGCGTGACCCACGACCTCGTCGATCCGTTCGGAAGGACCGTGCGCGACCTGCGCATCTCGGTGACCGACCGGTGCAACTTCCGATGTGCGTACTGCATGCCGGCGGAAGGCATGAAGTGGGTGCCGCGCGACGAGGTGCTCACGTTCGAGGAGATCGAACGGTTCGCCAAGCTGTGCGTCGAGCACTTCGGGTTCGACGGCATCCGCCTCACCGGTGGCGAGCCGCTCGTGCGCGCTCACCTGCCGCGGCTGATCGAACGGCTCGCGAAGCTCGGCGTCGATCTCGCGCTCACCACCAACGGTGCGACGCTGCGCAACCACGCCCAGTCCCTCGCCGACGCCGGGCTGAAGCGGATCAACGTGTCGCTCGACTCGCTCGACCGTGACCGCTTCCTCGAACTGACCCGTCGTGACGAGCAACGTG
>JAHDHM010000381.1 GCA_020631315.1 Acidimicrobiales bacterium | reverse complement strand
GACCGACGCCCGGAGCGTCATCAGCGGAGACCGCAGCTCGTGGGACACGTCGCTCGCGAACCTGGTGTCTCGTTCGATGCGGGTCTCGAGGCCCGACGCCATCTCGTTGAACGAACCGACGAACGAGTCCAGGTCGGGGTCACCGCGAGTCTCGATACGGGTACCGAGGTCGCCTTCGGCGATCGACTGTGCGCCTTCGGTGACCGTGACGAGCGGCCGGAGCGCTCGACCTGCAGCCCAACGCCCTATCAGCGCGGCGAGGAACGTGGTGAGGATCGATGCAGCCACCAGCGTCGCCCGAAGCGACGTCAGGTTCTCGTCGATCTCGGTGAGGGTCACCACCTCGAAGTACGAAACGTCGGACTCCTCGAAGTTGATGCCGATCGCGAACGACGGTGTGCCGTTGTTCTCATAGCGCATCCGATACGCGCCGACGGCGCTGCCGACCTGGTCGACGAGTGCCGTCGGCAGATCGTCGGGGGTGAGACGAGGCGCGATCCACGGGTTCTCGTTCTCGCCCAGGTTCACGATCGGCGAGCCACCGGCGACCTGGGGGAGACCCTGCAGCAGGGTGCCGTACGAGGCGTTCTCGGTGAGCGAGGCGTTGCGGATGAACGACGCGTTGGTGAAGAACTGACGCTCGACGGCAGCGGCCCGCTGGTCGAGGCTCGTGGTTCGGGTGACCGAGTACGCGGTCAACGACAGCAGCGCCGAGACGAGGAAGCCGCCGAGACCGAACGCGAAGGCGATGCGCGCCCGCAGGCCCAGGCCGAGGCGGACGAAGCTCAGCATCTCAGGACTGGAGCTTGTACCCCATGCCGCGCACGGTCACGACGTGACGCGGGTGAGCGGCGTCGGACTCGACCTTCGTGCGCAGACGACGGACGTGGACGTCGACGAGGCGACCGTCACCGAAGTAGTCGTAGCCCCACACCTTCTCGAGCAGCGACTCACGGCTGAAGACCTTGCCCGGGGTCGAGGCCAGCTCGCACAGGAGACGGAACTCGGTCTTCGTCAGGTGGACCTCTTCGCCGTTGCGGCGGACCACACCCTGTTCGGGAGCGATCTCGAGATCGCCCACCCGCATGATGGAGGTGGAGTCGCTCGTGGCCGGCCGGTTCCGTCGCAGCAGCGCCCGGATCCGGGCCGAGAGCTCCTTCGGCGCGAAGGGCTTGGTGAGATAGTCGTCGGCGCCGGCCTCGAGGCCCGCCACCACGTCGTGGGTGTCGTCGCGTGCGGTGACCATGACGATCGGCACGTCGCTGTTGCGGCGCAGGGTCCGGCACAGCTCGAAGCCGTCGATGCCCGGCAACATGATGTCGATCAGCACGACGTCGGGTTCGCTCGCGTTGAACTGGTCGATCGCGGACTCGCCGCTGTCGGCCTCGTCGACGACCCAGCCCTCGTCCTCGAGGGCGAACCGCACGGCGGTCCGGATGCGTTCGTCGTCTTCAACGGTGAGTATGCGAGTTCCCACGGGGGAGATCATGGCCCATCTCGCGCACCGAGTGTTGGCAAGCGCACCCAGCGCTGCCCCGATGCGACGTGTCGGTCAGCGTGTGGCGGTCTGCTCGGCGTGCTCGATGCGGTCGGAGAGCGGACCGAACACACCTGGCGCAGCGGCGAGGATGCGCTTCGCCTCGGCGTCGTACTCGGCCTTCCCGCCCGCTTCGGTCACGATCAGCATCCCGGCGACGACGTCCCAGAGGTTGGGGCCGCTCTCGTAGTAGGCGTCGACCCGGCCGGCTGCGACGTGGCAGAGGTCGAGCGCCGCAGACCCGGCGCGGCGGATGTCGCGGATGTCGCCGATCAACTCGGCGAGGATCGCTCCGTGGCGGCGCCGAGCCTCCGGTTCGTAGGCGAAGCCGGTCGCCATGAGGGTGGCACCGACGCGGTCGCACGCCGAGGCCTGCACTTCCACGCCGTTGCAGTGGGCGCCGCGGCCCTGCACCGCGGTGTAGACGTGATCGGCGACGGTGTCGTGCACGACGCCGACGGTCGGGACCCCGTCGACCAGCACCCCGATGGAGACCGCGTACTGCGGGAACCCGTAGACGAAGTTCACGGTGCCGTCGAGCGGGTCGATGACCCATTCCACGCCACTGCTGCCCTCGATCGCCGCACCCTCCTCGCCATGGACGGTGTCGTCGGGGCGTCGGGCGAGGATGCCCTCGACGATGAGCGCCTCGGCATCCCGATCGACCTCGGTGACCGGATCGGTCTCGGTCGACTTCGTGTCGACACCGCCGGAGTTCCCGGCGCGGTGCCGCTCGGCAGCTGCTGCGGCGAGGGTGACCGCGAGCTCGAGGAGCTCGTCGTGGAGGCGAGCGGTGTCGGCCACGGTGGTCAGCGGCGCTGGCGGATCGAGGCCTGCTGGTTCCACTCGGCCATCGCCCGAAGTGTCAGCACGGCGATGATGGCGACGCCGCCGGCCGCCAGCAGCGTGCCGCCGACGGCGCCGAGCGTGGTCTGCGTGCCGCAGTCACCGTCGCACTGGAGGTCGGTGACGGCCCAGCCGACGAGGCCACCGCAGACGCCGGCGAGGATCACTGCGACGAACGCGAGGCCACGGGCGATGGCGGACGGCAGGGCGGTGGGGGCGAGGCTGGCCTCCGGCAGGACCACCTTCGCCGGGTCGGTGGTGGTCGATTCCGGGCGCTCGGCCGGTTCGGTCTCGGGCATGAGCGCATCGTATCGGCCGATGCCAGAATGACGGGGTGAGACGCTGGAGGGTCGCCGGGGGAGTCGTCGTCGCCGACGGTGCGCTCGGCGCGGGCGGCAGGATCCTGCTCGTCGAGAACCGCCGTCGGAACGGTTCGCTCGACTGGAGCACGCCGGGTGGTGTCGTCGACCCCGGCGAGTCCGACCTCGGCGCGTTGACCCATGAGGTGGTCGAGGAGACGGGAGTGACCGTGTCCGGGTGGACCAAGGCGCTCTACACGGTCGAGGTCACCGCACCCGACATGGGCTGGGCGATGCAGGCCGTGGTGCACCGGTCGACCGGGCACTCGGGCACCATCGAGATCGACGACCCCGACCAGATCGTCACCCAGGCCCGGTGGGTCGAGGCGGCCGAGGCCGAGGAGCTGCTCGGATCGTCACCCGGCTGGCTGAGAGAACCCCTCGTCGCTCGTTGGACGAGCGACGAGACACCGGTGTTCGTCTACGAGGTCAGCGGCGTCGATCGGGCGACGTTCGACGTCCGCCGCGTCAGCTGAGCAGGCCGTGGCCGTCGACCGGCGCCTCAGCGTGCTGCACCTCGACATGGATGCGTTCTTCGTGTCGGTCGAGGTCCAGCGTGACCCGTCACTGCGCGGGCGACCCGTCGTCGTCGGCGGCACGGGTGACCGGGGCGTGGTCGCTGCTGCCTCCTACGAAGCCAGGGCCTACGGCGTGCGGAGTGCGATGCCGACCGCGGTCGCTCGCCGGCGTTGCCCGGACGCGGTGTTCCTGCACGGCGATCACGCCCGCTACGGCGAGGTCTCCGCGCAGCTGCACGAGATCTTCGCCTCGGTCACGCCGACCGTCGAACCCATCGCGCTCGACGAGGCGTTCCTCGACATCAGCGGCGCGTTCCGCCTTT
>JAHDHM010000380.1 GCA_020631315.1 Acidimicrobiales bacterium | reverse complement strand
GGGAGCGAACCCGACACCGCAGTTGCCCATCACGACGGTGGTCACACCGTGCCACGACGACGGCGCGAGCTCGGGGTCCCAGAGGGCCTGACCGTCGTAGTGCGTGTGGCCGTCGACGAAGCCGGGTGTGACGAGGCGACCGTCGGCGTCGATGGTCCGCTTGCCCTGGCCGACGTCGGAGCCGACCTCGACGATGCGGCCGCCCTCGATGGCGACATCGCCCTCGAAGGCCGGTGCCCCCGTGCCGTCGACGATGGTCCCGTTCGTGATCACCAGGTCGTGCATGACGTCCACGCTACGAAACGCGGCGCACCGGGTCGCAAACGACTGCTGAGGCTCAGCCCCTGGGCAGGGTCGCCACGAAGTCGCCCAGGCGGTCGAGGCCGTTGGCGAGGATGTCGGGGTGGTTGGCGTAGCCGAGGCGCAGGGTGCCCTCGACGTCGAGGGCACTACCCGGCGTCAGGAGCACGCCGGTCTCGCCGAGCAGGTCGATGCACACTTGTCGCGACGGGATGTCGTGCGGGTAGTGGAGCAGGCCGGTGGTGCCGCCGGTCGGGCGGACCCAGCTGAGGTCGGCCTGGTCGGCGAGCCAGGAGTCGACCGTGGCGTTGTTCGCTCGCACCAGCGTGCGGTTGCGGTCGAGGATCGCGTCGGCGTGCTCGAGGGCGATCGAGGCGAGGTGGTCGTCGACCATGGACACGCTGATGGTGCTGTAGTCCCGCTGATGCATGACGGCCTCGACGACCTCGTCGGGAGCGACGACCCAACCGAGCCGCACACCTGCCATCGAGAACGCCTTCGACATCGAACCGGTGCTGATGCCCCGCTCGTACAGATCGGCCACCGACGCCGTGGTTCCCGAACCCTGCTGATCGATGCCGCGGTAGACCTCGTCGCACAACAGCCAGGCCCCGGCTGCCCGGCAGATCTCGACGATCTGTTCCAGCATCGGCTGCTCGATGAGCGCGCCGGTCGGGTTGTTCGGGTTCGTGATGGCGACGAGTGTGCACTCGTCGCCGACGAGCTCGGCGAGTTCGTCGAGGTCCGGCAGGTACCGGAGCTCGGGCCGCAGCCGGAGCTGGCGGACGTCGGCGCCGATGGATGCCGGAATCGAGATGTGCTGCTGATAGTTCGGCACCGCCGCCACGACGCGATCACCAGGTTCGACGAGTGCCAGGTGTGTCAGGTGGTTGGCTCCGATGGCGCCGTGGGTGATGAGCACGTTGTCCCGGCTCTGGCGTTCGAACAGCGCCGCGACGGCGTCGCGGAGCCGGTCGCTGCCGAGGATGTCGCCATAGGTGAGGTGCATGCCGAGCAGCTCGTCTCGGAGCTGGTCAGGGGAGTGGTCGGCGAGTTCGAGGAGTGCAGCGATGGTGACCGACTCGCAGCACGTCTCGGCGAGGTTCCAGTCGCAGTGGTTCTCGTGGTCGTTCATCCACTGCTCGACGGCGAACGGTCGGATCTGCATGAACCTCGACGCTATTCCGTGATGGGCGGTCGGCTGTGCCGTGGTCGCGTCACGTCGGTCGGCGCGTTCGGACGGCGAGGCGGCTCACCGTTCGGAACGAGGGTGACCGCTCCAGGTCTGCCGGCATCACGAGGTCGGCGATGTCGCCGTCGGGGTCGCGTCGGCTGCGGTGGCGGACCATGCGAACGTGATCGGGTGTCCGGGCAGCGACGCCCTTCGCCTGGCGGGCCAGAGCGAGCGGTCCCGCCGCGGAGTGTGTGGTGTCGGATCCATCTCGCTCGTCTGCTCGACGTGGCTCGTCCAGCCGGAGCGGCGCGATCGTCGGGCAGACGTGACCGAAGAACGCCGCCAGCCGAGCCGCTTCGAACTGTGGGGTGAACCCGCAGCTCACGTACAGCCGCGTCACGAACTCGGCGCAGTGCACGCGCTCTGGTCCGTCGGCGACCAACCCGATCCGGCGTTCGGCCCAGGCGGTGCGTGTCATCGAGGCAGGGAGCCACCGTGGCGCCGTCAAACCGAAGCCCGCCTGAGCGACGGCGGCGAGGCTGGCAAAGCGTGGGCTGTGGGTCAACGCACGTTCGGCGAGATCGTGCAGCGCATCGAGGTCGATCTCGCTGTCGGGCCGAAGGACGAGGAGCTGACGAAGACGTCCTCGGCGCGCGAACTGCTCGAACGTCAGCTCGAACACACCTTCGTTGTCGTCGCGCAATGTCGTCGTTCGGTCGTATGCCTCGATGACGCGCCGATCGGCCAGGACCATCACGACGTGGCTGTACGTACCGTTCGTTCCCCAACGGATCGTGGCTGACAGGGCATCGGCACATGCGGTGAGCACGAGGTCACCAGGCTGGGCGTGCTCACCGAGCCACGCGACGACGCGGCGAACGTCGTCCTCGCCGTTCTCCCGTGCCCACATCCCCGGCCGTCCTGTCGCATTTCGACGCCGTGAGCGTAGCGATGGTGTGCGCCGGGTGCCGCGATCGTTGCGGTGGGCGCCTGGTGATGGTGAGGTGTCAGCCCGTGGATCGGAAACGAGTGCTGCTCGTCGTGGCGGTGCTCTTCAGCGTGGTGAGCGCCGTGGTCTTCGGTGCTGATGTCGTGAGTGACCTGCGTCGTCATGCGCCGTGGGCGCTCGCGTCGTACTCGGCAGCCCATGCGCTGTTTCTCGGCGGCGCGGTCGTGATGTTGGCCGGAGCCGGAGCGGCGACGCGCAACCCTCTGCGACTCCGCGAGAACCTGCCGCTGCTGCGGCAGCGCATCGGTCAGAGTCGGACGGTGCGCGTCGGTTTCTGGACGAACCTGGTCGGCGCCGTCGCGGCCGCGGCGGTGGTGATCGCCGCGGTGGTGATCGCGTTGCCGTGGCAGTCATGGGGTCTCGGCGCCATCGCACTGCTGGACCTCGGAGCGACCTTGGTGGTGCGCAAGGCCATCTGGGACTCGCTGCTCGCACGCTGATGCGGCGCGGCGCTGAGGTCTTGCCTGCGACCGCGGTGGCGTCCGGCTCGTTGTGCGAAGCTCGGCACGGTTCGCTGAGCGCAGGGGAGCACGACGTGGCATCGACGGACGGCAACCCGTGGTTCTATCCGGATGTCGTAAGTGCTCGGCCGGGCGAGACGGTGTCGATCCACGCGTCGGGTACCTCGGGCCCGTGCACGTTGGTGGTCACCCGCATCGGCGCCGAGCGGGTAGAGGTCGCCCGCTTCGGGGGCATCGAGCTCGAGGACGTGCCGATTCCACCGGAGGCCGACGCGAACAGCTGTGGCTGGCCGGCGGTGTTCTCGTTCGACGTCGGCGCCGACTGGACGTCGGGCTACCACGACCTCGAGTTGATCGATGCCGAGGGCTCGTCGACGCACCACTTCGTCTGCGTGCGACCCGCCGCCGGCGCTGCACGGTCCGACGTGCTGCTCGTCCTGTCGACGAACACGTATCAGGCGTACAACTACTGGGGCGGGTGCAACAGCTACGCCGACGTCGACGGGATCATGTCCGGTGAGGTCTCGGCGATCGAGCGCGCCACCGGCATCGGTCGGTTGTCCCGGCTGCGCCCGTACCCACAGGCGCTGCTGGTGCCGCCTGCCGGGATGCACCGGCTCGTCAACCTGGAGCTGCGTGGCCCGGGCG
>JAHDHM010000379.1 GCA_020631315.1 Acidimicrobiales bacterium | reverse complement strand
GGGGGAGCGGCCTACGAAGCGGCCCTCCGCCGTCATCACCGACGCAACTGAGCCCAGCTCAGTCGGCTGCGGCCATGTAGGCGTCGATCACACCGCGCAGTGCGTCGGCCTTGAGCGCCACGTCGTCCAGATCGTCGAAGTACATCATCCGCTGCTGGTTCGAGCCGCTCTCGAGATGCTCGTGATCGCCGACCAGCTTGCGGCCCGTCGGGAAGATCAGGCTCACCCGCTTCTTCGCGGACCAGTTGACGTAGCAGATGATCCCGCCGTGCTCGAACGCCGGGGCGCGGTACTTGATCGTCTCGGTGACGTCCGGGTCGCGCATGATCACGTCACGAACGGCACGGATCTCGGCCGTCAACGGACTGTTCGTCGTCTCGAACCAGTCGGCGACGGCGGGGTCCATCGGGCGGACCCGATCGCTCACTTGCGGCGAACGGTGACGGGCAGCTTCGTGTAGCCCTTCACGAACGACGAGAACGTGTGCTCGGGATCGCCCGTGACCTCGATCCGCTCGAAACGCTGCAGCGCCTCTTCCCACAGGATGCGGAGCTGGAGCTCGGCGAGACGGCTGCCCATGCAGAAGTGGATGCCGTAACCGAATGACAGGTGCGCCGCGGCGTTCTCACGCTCGATGTCGATGTCGTTGGCGTTGGCGCCGAAGACCTCTTCGTCACGGTTCGCCGACAGGTACCACATGAGGACCTGATCGTCCTTCTTGATCTCCTTGTCGCGAACGACGACGTCACGCGTCGCAGTGCGGCGCATGTAGGCCAGCGGCGTCTGCCACCGGATGATCTCGGGCACCATCTTCGGGACCAGGCCCGGATCCGCGATCAGCTTGTCGTACTGGTCCGGGTAGAGGTTCATGCCCCACACCGAACCCGACATGGTGTTGCGGGTCGTGTCGTTGCCGCCGACGATCAGCAGCAGCAGGTTGCCGAGGTGGGCGAACGTCGGCATGTCCTTCGTCGCCTCGCCGTGGACGAGCATCGAGACGAGGTCGAAGCCCGGGTTCTCCCGGCGCTCTTCCCAGAGGCGCTCGAAGTAGGCGACGCACTCCATGAGCTCGGCGGCCTTCTGCGACTGCGTCTCGACGATGCCACCGGGCTGCGGAACGGCGAACACGATGTCGGACCAGCGGGTCAGCATCCGACGGTCCTCGAGCGGGAAGTCGAACAACGTCGCCAGCAGGAGCGTGGTCAGCTCGATCGACACGGTGTCGACCCAGTCGAACTCCTCGCCCTCGGGCAACGCATCGAGCACTGCGGCGGTGCGTTCACGGATGGTCGGCTCGAGGTTGCGCATCGAACTCGGGGCCGAGATGCCACGCACCGTCTTGCGCTGCTCGGTCTGGTTCGGTGGATCCATCGCGATGAACGGCTGGATGCGACCGGCCTGACCCGGGGCGTCCTTGATGCCGAGGGTGATGCCCTGGGCCGACGAGAAGTCCTGCCAGTTGCCGTCGACGGCCTTCACGTCCTCGTACTTGGTGAGGTTCCAGTAGCGGCCGGCCGTCTCGATCTGGTTGAAGTGGACCGGATCCTCGGCACGCAGACGCTCGAAGTGCTCGAACATCCGGTACTCGCCGAACAGGTTCGCGTTGAGCGGGTTGACGTCTTCGATCGGCACCTCGTAGGCGCCGGGGGCGTTCTTGCCCTTCTCGGCCATCTCCATCTCGGGAGTGACGAGCGAGTCGTCGAGCCCCAGCGGCGGCTGGTCCTGGCCGTACTCGTCGGAAGCAGCGTTCGGCGCAGCGGTGTCGGTCATCGTTGGTCCCCTTGTCCGGCGGGGACGATGAGACGAATCCCCGGGCCGTGTCTCACAGTATTCCACTTCCATCGACGAAAATGGCAGTCGATGTGACAGAAACCCGACGAAGTGTCAGCGGCTCGCTGCTGTGTCCCTAGCGCTTCGCTTCTGTGTCGTCAGCGCTTCGCTTCTTCGCGAATGCGCTTCTTCGTCGCTGCCCACGAGCAGATCGGGCACTCGAGCAGATCGTGATGGCGGGCCGGGCAGTACTCGCGGCCGAAGAAGATGATCTGCAGGTGCCGGTCGTTCCACGTCTCGCGAGGGAACACCGCCTTCAGGTCCTTCTCCGTGCGCTCGACCGTCGTGTCGTTCGACAGGCCCCAACGTGCGGCGAGGCGATGGATGTGCGTGTCGACCGGGAACGCCGGCACGCCGAACGCCTGACTCATCACCACGCTCGCCGTCTTGTGGCCGACGCCGGGGAGTGATTCGAGGAACTCCCAGTCAGGGAGGATCTCGCCGCCCGCCGCGACGATCATGTGCGCCGCCGCCGAGAGGTTCTTCGCCTTCGTCGGAGCGAGGCCGATCTCCTTGATGAGCTCCCGGATCTCGTCGGGATGCAGCTCCGACATCTGCTCCGGCGTCGACGCCACGGCGAACAGGCCCGGCGTCACCTCGTTCACCTTCTTGTCCGTCGTCTGCGCCGAGAGGGCCACCGCGACGAGCAGCGTGTACGGATCGGTGTGATCGAGCGGGATCGGCGTCTCCGGGTAGAGGTCGTCGAGGAGCTCGCCGATCCGATCGGCCTTCTCTTGGCGTCGCACCGTTCGGACGATAGCCAGTTCAGGTCGGCGGGTCGGCGTGCCGAAGATCCAGTTCGTGTGGATGGCTCGTCGACGGGTGATCGCGTTGTGTGTGGCGATCGCAGGGGTGCTTGCGCTGGGCGGTTCGAGCGCGGGCGTCGAAGGCGGTGCAGCTGGGCCGCTGGTGCTCGGCGACGACGTTGCGCTGGGCGATGACAATGCGCTGGGCGATGACGCGGTCCTGGCGATCGGCGACTCGATCCTGCAGTGGCATGCCGAGACGGGGCAGGCGGTGCCCGACGTCGTCGGGGCCGAGCTCGGGCGTCCGGTCGTCAACGCTGCTCGATCCGGAGCACATGTCATCGGCACGGCTGAGATGGCCGCCGGTGGCTACGACATCCGCCACCAGTACGAGGCGATCGGTCTGGTCGGGTTCGACTGGGTGATCGTCGACGGCGGAGCGAACGACCTGAACCACGACTGCGATTGTGGGCAGTGCACAGGGCTTCTGGGTGGCGGCGTCATGGACGAGATCGTGTCGGCCGACGGGCGGTCCGGCGAGATGGTGACGCTCGTCGAGCGCATCGTGGCCGACGGATCGCAGGTCGTGGTGGTCGGCTACGTCGACATGCCGGACGGGGCGTCGTTCGGGTTCGCCGAGTGCGGGGGAGCGCTGGCGGAGCTGGACCGGCGGTACGCACTGATGGCCGGCGAGCTGGACGGAGTGTGGTTCGTCAACGCCGGCTCGGTGGTCGGGGCCGACGGCATGTGGGCGTTCGACGCCGATCTGGTGCACCCGAGCGTGGCCGGAAGCGAGGCGATCGGAGCGTTGGTGGCCGAGCTGATCGCCGAAGTGGAGTCGGGTGAGGTCGGTGTGCGAGCCGTCCCAGGTGGTTGAGCAGATTTTGTTCTGAACAATCTTCGGATCGGGGTTGGTGATCGAACGTGTGTTCGATAGTGTGTTCGATGTGGCGGGGACGCTGTTCGAAGCTCAACCAACCGAAGAAGCACCTGAATCTGAGGCTCGGGCGTCGGTGC
>JAHDHM010000378.1 GCA_020631315.1 Acidimicrobiales bacterium | reverse complement strand
CGGTGCTGCGTGAGTGGACCAAGCCGGTGCTCACCACGTTCAGCGATCAGGATCCGGTAACCGGAGGCGGGCATCGGATCTTCGAGCGGGATGTGCCAGGAGCCGCGGGCCAGCCCCATGTGATCATCGAGGGCGGCGGGCACTTCCTCCAGGAGGATCGTGGCCCCGAGCTCGCCGCAATCATGATCGACTGGATGCGTTGATGGGACGCGCCTTCGATTCGATCACGCCGCCGATGCGCGAGTTCATCGAGCGGCAGCACCTGTTCTTCGTGGCGACGGCTCCGACGAATGGGGGCCGCGTCAACGTTTCGCCGAAGGGCTACGACGCGTTCCGAATTCTCGGCGACAACCGGGTCTGCTACCTCGACATCACGGGGAGCGGAGCCGAGACGATCGCCCATGTGCGGGAGAACGGGCGGATCACGTTCATGTTCTGTGCGTTCGAGGGCAAGCCGAACATCTGCAGGCTCTATGGAACGGCGACGGTGCTGCGTCCGGGCGACGAGGGCCATGACGAGCTGCGGGCGTTGTTCGACGACCACGATGGTGTGCGTTCCGTGATCGTGGCCGACATCGACCGCACGTCGAACTCGTGTGGCTTCTCGGTTCCGTTCATGGACTTCGTGGAGGATCGTCCGACGCTCGCCAACCATTGGGAGGGCAAGGACGACGACACGATGACCGACTACTGGACGAAGAAGAACACGGTGTCGATCGATGGCCTCCCCGCGGTGGATGCACCCACCGCCGGGCCGGCGACGGGCGCGGAGTAGACCGTGCAGTTCGCCGTCGAAACCTGGGATCCGGACTACGGAACCGGTGGTGACTCCGACGCGCTCGATGCGTCCACGGACGTCGTCGACCCGGACCGGGAACTTCACCGCAGCCAGTGGACACCGATCACCGCCGACGCCCGCCCGGCTCCGGGGACGATGTGGTTCGTCGACGGTGTCCGACGGATCGATGCCCGCATCTGGGTCACCGACGATGGGCTCGTCCTGCCCGGTTCCTGTGCCACGGTCGCGGCGGGTGCGGTCGCCTGCAGTGGGTCGCGCGCCGAGGTGATCGGCGCCCGGGTGCAGCGCGGCGTGTTCACTCCGCCGGCAGATTCGGTCGGGCCGATCGTGACCGAACACGGCACGTACGTGCATTTTCCGGTGCCCACGGGTTCACCCGAAGACCTGTACCTGGGCATTCACGAGTTGATGACGGATCTCGAGACGGAGATCGTTCCGGCGGCGGGAGGCGACGACCTGATCGTGTTCGACGGCCCGCTCCGCGGTCGGCGGACGCCGCGGGCCGTGGGGCTCATCAAGACCCAGCACGTGCAGTATCTGGAGGACGACCTCCAACGGGTTGTCGGCGCGCTCGATGCCGGCCAGCGGACGCCGCTGTTCCTGATCGGCTCGACGGGCTTTGCCCGTTGGAGCTGGTACCTGCGGCTGCCCGGGCCGCGAACCCACGGCTGGGCGGGCATCGTGCGCCTCGAGTGCGCCGGGGACATCGAGGTGGAGGACGCAGTGGTTCTGGCCGACACCGTGGCCGGCGCGCTCCCCCGATTCGCCAGCGAACCCCACAAGGAGAGCCGCGCTCCGCAGAACCTCTACCCGATCAAGGGCCTCGAGAACGAGCTTCGTCGCCGCCTCGGCGATCAGCGACTGCTGCAACGAGCGCTGCGCGCCGCGGCCCGCCCATCTGCCGATGCTGCCGTTTCCTGAGCTCGCCGCTGCGGGACTTTCAGGCGGCGATCCCGCTCGACGAGCTCACCCCGACAGCGACCGATGCACTCCGCGAGGATGGCGTCTCGCTGGAGGACCATCGTTCGCTCGTCCTGCTCGGCCAGCGAGGCCGGTCCCTTTGGGACCGCAGCGTCCGCCACAACCTGAACGCCGCCGACCCCTTCGACGACACCGTTCGTCAGCTGGTCGACGACTGGTTCCGTGCACACGCACCTGACGCAGGCTGGTCGATCGTCTATCCGGGGTCGGTTCGCATCCCGCTGGGGCAGCTCGCCGAGCAGGTCGGCTGGGGGCAACCATCGCCGCTCGGCATCACGATTCACCCAACCGACGGGCTGTGGATTGCGCACCGCATCGCCTTCGCCTGTACGCTCTCGCTCGACCACCGGTCCGCCACCTCACCCCACCCATGTTCCTCGTGTGTCGACACGCCGTGTGTGCAGGCCTGCCCGGTTGGCGCGGTGTCCGTGTCGGACGGCTTCGGGTTGCGAACGTGTGCCGAACACCGGGCACCGGAGGGTTCAGAATGTGCACACGTGTGCCTGTCCCGGCTGGCGTGTCCGGTGGCCGCCGACCTGCGATACGGGCCCGAACAGATGCACCACCACTACGACAGCGGCCTGCGTTCGATCCGTTCGTGGCTCGAAATGGACACCTGATCCGGTTCTTTCTCCCGTCGCCCGGTTCGTTTGTCGGGAGCATCGCTATCGTGGATGGGTGGTCCAGTCGTCCCCCCCGCTCCACGACCTTGTCGTCACCTGGCTCGGCCCGGGCTTTGGCGCGTGGAGCCGCAACGACGGAGCGTCGTACGGCGAGGTCATGAGTCTGTGCGAACGGACGCTCGGCTCGACCATCCGACCCTTCGTGAGCGACCGGGCCGTCGGCCATGTCCTGTCGGATGCTGCCGCTGAGGCGACGGGCCTCAGCCAGATCACGGCGCTCGGCATCGACGCCGACGGGTTGGCCAGCGTGCTGTTGCATCGCTCGCCTACCGACGCATGGTCGCCGTCGCTGGTTTGGCTGCAGAAGGCCGTCCGGCTGTCGGCGGCCATCATCACGTCGCGGCGGGTCCTTCCCGCACTTCGCACCTCGGGACTTCGGTGGGAGGCCGGCTGGAGCGTGCTGACCGACGATGCCATCGGCGACGCTCTCCAACAGCTTGCCGACGCCGCCCCGCCGGCCATCTGGGCACTGGATGAACGCCCCGCCCTCACCCAGACGAGCGAACTCGTCACCCTCCTCGTCGACGGCCTCTGCCGCACCACTCTGTCCGACATGGACTGGCGGCCCCCGCTTCCACGCGCCCGTTCGTCTGCGGTGGTTGCGCTGCGCCGGGTCACCACGGCGCTGACCGGCCGGGACCGCGTGTTCATCGGCGACACTCCCGCACACGAAACCGCATTCGCCGAGTGGTCCACCGCCCTCAGCGAGGTGGAGAGTGTCATCGAGGGCGCTCCCGAGGTCACCTTCCGCGGACGCCTCCTCCCGCCGGAGACCGATCAGCCCCTCGAGTCGTGGGTGCTCGGGTTCGAGGTGGTCGATTCGGTCGGCTCGACGATCGGGTTCAGCGACATCTGGGCTGGCAACGACGCCGCCATCGCCTTCGCAGACGGGGCATCGCTCATTCCGCTTCGCATTCGCATGACACAGCTGATCGATCGGCTCGTCGCCCAGCTCGGGATGTTCGTGCCGCTCGCCGACGAGCTGGAACCGAGCCAACTCGAGCTTCCGGTGGCCGACGTGTCCGATCTGCTGACGGACTCGCTTGCGCTGTGCCGTCGCGCCGGGCTCCCCATCGTCACGCCGACCGACATGATCCAGCGATCCGCCCGCCTCACCGCTCGGGCGTCCGCTCCCACGTTCACCT